>NZ_JAGYFZ010000092.1:0-24363 GCF_019946675.1 Pseudomonas sp. BF-B-15 | reverse complement strand
ATCTTAACATTCAACACTGATGTTGACTGACCCGACGCCTTCGCGAGCAAGCTTCGCTCCTACAAGGGCCCGCATTACGAACGCGGAACGAGATCCAGGCACACCGAGTTGATGCAATACCGCAGGCCGGTCGGCGGCGGACCATCCGGGAACACATGCCCCAGGTGCGCATCGCATTTGGCGCAGACCACTTCGGTGCGGATCATGCCGTGGCTGACATCACGGATTTCAGTCATGGCGCTGTCGCCGATCGGCGCATAGAAACTCGGCCAGCCGCAGCCAGAGTCAAATTTGGTTTTTGAGTCGAACAGCGGCTCATTGCAGCAGATGCAGTGGTAAATACCGTCGGTTTTGGTGCCGTTGTACTTGCCGGAAAACGGCCGTTCGGTGCCCTTGAGGCGGCAAACGTTGTACTGCTCCGGATCGAGCATGGCCTTCCATTCTTCCAGGGTTTTTTCCAACTTTTCCATCATCACACCTCAGCAGCTGAAAAAGCCCGATCTGTACCTTTTCCACGGATCGGGCGGCACGTATGATTGCGCCTCGTCAAACGCCAGTCTGGCAGCCAGACCACGCGCATTCAAACGGATTTATGGGTGCTGCCTCTCAAGGCGCCAGGCCTGTGTGAATACGCAGGATTCCCAGTACGGTAGTTCATACACCGCCTGGATCGTTCATTTTCGGGAACACATCGCCATGCAGGTCAGCAAATCGAACAAGCTCGCCAACGTCTGCTACGACATTCGCGGCCCAGTGCTCAAGCACGCCAAACGCCTGGAAGAGGAAGGCCATCGCATCCTCAAGCTGAACATCGGCAACCCGGCGCCTTTTGGTTTCGAAGCGCCGGATGAAATCCTCCAGGACGTGATCCGCAACCTGCCGACCGCCCAGGGGTACAGCGATTCCAAAGGCCTGTTCAGTGCGCGTAAAGCCGTCATGCAGTACTACCAGCAGAAGCAGGTAGAAGGCGTCGGCATTGAAGACATTTACCTGGGCAACGGCGTTTCCGAGCTGATCGTGATGTCGATGCAAGCGCTGCTCAACAACGGCGACGAAGTGTTGGTGCCGGCCCCCGACTACCCGCTGTGGACCGCCGCCGTGAGCCTGTCGGGCGGCAACCCGGTGCATTACCTGTGCGACGAGCAGGCCAACTGGTGGCCGGACCTGGCCGACATCAAGGCCAAGATCACCCCCAATACCAAAGCGCTGGTGATCATCAACCCGAACAACCCGACCGGTGCGGTGTATTCGAAGGAAGTCCTGCTGGGCATGCTGGAACTGGCCCGTCAGCACAACCTGGTGGTGTTTTCCGACGAGATCTACGACAAGATCCTGTACGACGATGCCGTGCACATCTGCACCGCCTCCCTGGCCCCTGACCTGCTGTGCCTGACCTTCAACGGCCTGTCCAAGTCCTATCGCGTGGCCGGTTTCCGTTCTGGCTGGATTGCTATCTCCGGTCCGAAACATCACGCGCAAAGCTACATTGAAGGCATCGACATGCTGGCGAACATGCGCCTGTGTGCCAACGTTCCGAGTCAGCACGCGATCCAGACCGCCCTCGGGGGTTATCAGAGCATCAACGATCTGGTCCTGCCGCAAGGTCGCCTGCTGGAACAACGCAACCGTACCTGGGAATTGCTCAACGACATTCCCGGTGTCAGCTGCGTCAAGCCGATGGGCGCGCTGTATGCGTTCCCGCGCATCGACCCGAAAGTCTGCCCGATCCACAACGACGAAAAATTCGTGCTCGACCTGCTGCTGTCGGAAAAGCTGCTGGTGGTTCAAGGCACCGCTTTCAACTGGCCATGGCCGGACCACTTCCGCGTCGTGACCCTGCCGCGTGTCGACGACCTGGACATGGCCATCGGACGAATCGGCAACTTCCTCAAATCCTATCGCCAGTAATCGGACTGGCCGCGTGCGACTTTTCCACGAAAGTCGCACGAGGATTAATTCAGCAACATATCTTTAAGCCTCGCCGTACATCCCCACTGCAATCGCTGCCCGGTAGCAAGCTTTGTGACCGCGTCCAACAATCACGGGGCTCGCAACGCGAATCGGCTGACAAACACTTCCCCTGCCCACGTCGGAAATGCCCTGCAAGCGACTAGACTGTTGCTGTAGGACACAGTTTGAAATAGTCACCCGGTTGAATAGCCCGTTGCAGCACCTTATATACCCCGCAGTACGCTACATCTTTAGCAAAAGGAGATTTCTACAACCATGATGCGCATCCTGCTGTTTTTGGCCACTAACCTGGCGGTCGTGCTGATTGCCAGCATCACCCTGAGCCTTTTCGGCTTCAACGGGTTCATGGCGGCCAATGGGGTTGATCTCAACCTCAATCAGCTGCTGATTTTCTGTGCGGTCTTTGGTTTCGCCGGCTCCCTGTTCTCGCTGTTCATCTCCAAGTGGATGGCGAAGATGAGCACCAGCACCCAAATCATCACCCAGCCGCGCACACGTCACGAGCAATGGCTGCTGCAAACGGTCGAGCAACTGTCTCGCGAAGCCGGGATCAAGATGCCGGAAGTCGGGATTTTCCCGGCCTACGAGGCGAACGCGTTCGCCACTGGCTGGAACAAGAACGATGCACTGGTCGCGGTCAGCCAGGGCTTGCTCGAGCGATTCTCGCCGGATGAAGTGAAAGCCGTTCTGGCCCACGAAATCGGTCACGTGGCCAATGGCGACATGGTCACCCTGGCGCTGATCCAGGGCGTGGTGAACACCTTCGTCATGTTCTTCGCGCGGATCATCGGCAACTTTGTCGACAAGGTGATCTTCAAGAACGAAGAAGGCCAGGGCATCGCCTACTACATCGCGACCATCGTCGCCGAACTGGTGCTGGGCATTCTGGCCAGCTCCATCGTCATGTGGTTCTCGCGCAAACGCGAGTTCCGTGCCGACGAAGCCGGTGCACGCCTGGCGGGCACCAACGCGATGATTGGCGCATTGCAACGCCTGCGTGCTGAACAAGGGCTGCCGGTGCACATGCCGGACACCCTGAACGCTTTCGGCATCAACGGTGGCATCAAACAGGGGTTCGCCCGCATGTTCATGAGCCACCCGCCGCTGGAAGAGCGCATCGACGCATTGCGTCGTCGGGGCTGACAGGCTCGGCACTAAAAGAAGAGGCCCGCAGTGATGCGGGCCTTTTTTTGTCTGCTTGATTAATGCGGTGTTCATCAGGACCTCTTCGCGGGCAAGCCTCGCTCCTACAGGATTTGTGTCGTTCACATAATCGGCGAATTACACAAAACCTGTAGGAGCGAGGCTTGCCCGCGAAGAGGCTGGTAGAAGCAACATCAATTACCTGGCAGAAACCCGATAAACCCGCTCCTCAAGCCGCGTCACGCCGCTTTCGACGAATTTCCAGCTCTCACCCAGAACGTCCTGATCCTCCAGAATCTTCAACGACCACACAGCCCCGAACAACCGCTGCACTTCATCATCAAGCACGGCAAACGGCGGTCCGTCTTTTTGCGTCTGGTCGTAATCCAGCGTGATCAAAAGCCCCAACGCGTCCTTTGGCAAAATCCGGTTCAAATGAGCCGCGTATTGCTCGCGCATGGCCGGCGGCAGAGCGATCAGTGCCGCCCGGTCGTACAGGCCGGCGCAATCGGCAACATCGCCGGCCGTCAACTCGAAGAAATCACCACACCACAACTCGATCGAGCCTGCTCGATAGACCTTGAAGGGCCCCTGCTCAGTGACGTTCGGGTCAAAGTGATGTTCGCTGAAGAAATCTTCGACAGCCTTTTCCGACAGCTCAATTCCCAGGACTTCATGCCCCTGGTGCGCCAGCCACAACAAATCCAGACTTTTCCCACACAACGGCACCAGTACGCGCGCCCCCTCCTCCAGCCCCAATTGCGGCCAGAAACGTTGCAGATAAGGGTTCACCTGCGGCAGATGGAAGCCGATCTGATTCGACTGCCATCGCTTGTGCCAAAACTCCGGCTGCATAAATATCTCCGAAAATTCGATCAAAACACCCTAAAACTTATATTAGATTTAGATCAATGATCTGACTGAAGATGGGCCCATCTTACTCTCAGGAGCTCCTTCATGTTCCCCAGCCTTTACATCTCTCATGGCTCACCCATGCTGGCACTGGAACCCGGTGCCAGTGGGCCGGCCCTCGCGCGCCTGGCTGCCGAATTGCCGAAACCCCGGGCAATCGTGATTGTTTCCGCGCATTGGGAAAGCAATGAATTGCTGGTCAGCGGCAATCCACAACCTGAAACCTGGCATGACTTCGGCGGCTTTCCCAAGGCGTTGTTCGAGGTGCAATACCCGGCACCCGGCGATCCACAACTGGCCGCTGAGGTTGTCGAGTTGCTGAAACGCAGTGACCTGCCCGCCCGCATCGACAGCAAACGGCCCTTCGACCATGGCGTCTGGGTGCCGTTGTCGTTGATGTACCCGCAGGCGGATATCCCGGTGGTGCAAGTCTCGCTGCCCACACGCGGCGGTCCTGCGCTGCAAACCCGTGTCGGCCATGCCCTGAGCAGCCTGCGCGAACATGGCGTGCTGTTGATCGGTTCGGGCAGCATCACCCACAACCTGCGCGAACTGGACTGGCACGCCGGACCGGAAAGCGTAGAACCGTGGGCGAAGGTGTTTCGCGACTGGATGATCGAGAAACTTGAGGCCAACGACGAAGCCGCGTTACACGACTATCGCCAGCAAGCGCCGAACGCCGTGCGCAACCACCCGAGCGATGAACATTTGTTGCCGTTGTACTTTGCCCGCAGTGCCGGCGGAGCATTCAGCGTCAGCCACCAGGGTTTCACCATGGGCGCGCTGGGCATGGACATTTACCGCTTCGGGTAATGAAAAACCGAGACCTGCGGCGGCCAGGCTCAGACCACATCAACACCGACATGGATCGCATCGTGCCGCCAGAACTCCAGGTCACAATCGATCAACCGCTCGTGTTGGTCGTAATTGACCCGGGCGATGCGCAATCCCGGACTGCCGACCGACACCCGTAACGCCGCCGCCGCATCCACCGACAACGCCGTCGGCACGATCTCGAAGCGCACCCGCCCGTAATGCAAATCGTAATGCCGCGCGTACAGCTCGGTGATCGACTGATTCAGATCAAACTCCAGAATCCCCGGGAAATACTGCGGATTGAGGTAGTGCTCCACGTACAACACCAGCCGCTCATCAATTCGCCGAGCGCGGCAGATCTGAATCACGCTCGACAACGCCGGCAACTGCAACCAGGCACAGACCGCCGCCGACGCAGGCTGCAAGCGTGCCGAAATCACCTCGGTAGACGGCACCCGCCCTTGAGCGCTGACCATCGCGTGAAAGTGGCTGCGCTGCATCAGGTTGTAAGCCAGGCGCGGTGGCGACACGAACCAGCCCCGGCGCTCTTCGCGATAAATCTGCCCTTGAGCCTCCAGCTGCAACAACGCTTCGCGCACGGTAATGCGTGTCGTGCCGAACAACTCACTGAGCTTGCGCTCCGCCGGTAACTTGCTGCCAGGCGCCAACAGGCCGTGGTCGAGCTGTTCCTGAAGAACCTGCCCGATGGCTGTCACCGCTTTGGTTGTCTCGATGCGCATCAACGTTACCTATCTGGACTAGACCAGCACTGTTTCGGAGCAGAACCGTCATTTGAAACGACTCCGTCAACTTTCAGCAAGCCTAGGCACTGCACATGACTGACAGATGACAAAGGCGCTGAACGGTGCAGTCAAACGTGTGCAATTTAACGGCCAAGTCCTTTCATATCAGTTCTTTAGCCATGGTCTACGCTTACTCGCAAGCCTGAGCGTTGATCTGAAGAAAATGCAGACGGACCGCTGGTCGACATCAAAATGTCATCAGGGGCGCCTAGATTGGCTCAGGTATTGCTGACCTAGACCAACACAACCGCAATCGCAGCGTTGAAAACGCCCAAAGGAGCTTCGGATGAAAAAGCTTTTCCTGGCATCACTGTTAGGTTCGACCATTGCCATGTGCACCGCCGCCATGGCGGCTGATGATTTGAAAACCCTCGAAGCCGCTGCGAAAGCGGAAGGTGCGGTCAACAGCGTCGGCATGCCCGATGACTGGGCCAACTGGAAAGGCACCTGGGAAGACCTGGCCAAGATCTACGGCCTGAAACACATCGACACCGACATGAGCTCGGCGCAGGAAATCGCCAAGTTCGCCGCTGAAAAAGACAACGCCACGGCCGACATCGGCGACGTCGGTGCAGCGTTCGGCCCTATCGCGGTCAAGCAAGGCGTGGTCCAGCCGTACAAGCCAAGCACCTGGGATCAGGTGCCTGCCTGGGCGAAGGATAAGGACGGCAACTGGGCACTGGCCTACACCGGCACCATCGCGTTCATCGTCAACAAAAAGCTGCTGCACGGTTCAGAAGCGCCGACCAAATGGGCCGACCTTAAAACCGGTAAATACAAAGTATCCATCGGTGACGTGAGCACCGCTGCTCAGGCCGCCAACGGCGTTCTGGCGGCTGCACTTGCCAACGGCGGCGACGAGAAAAACCTTCAGCCTGCCCTGTTGCTGTTCGCTGACATTGCGAAACAAGGCCGCCTGTCCATGGCCAACCCGACGATTGCCACCATGGAAAAGGGTGAAATCGAAGTCGGCGTGGTCTGGGACTTCAACGGTCTGAGCTACAAGGCCAAGATGGCCAATCCGGATGACTACGTGGTGTTGATCCCCTCCGATGGTTCGGTGATTTCCGGTTACACCACCATCATCAACAAATACGCCAAGAACCCGAACGCCGCCAAACTGGCTCGTGAATACATCTTCAGCGATGCCGGTCAGATCAACCTGGCCAAGGGTAACGCCCGTCCGATCCGTGCCGAGCACCTGACCCTGCCAGCCGAAGTCCAGGCCAAGCTGCTGCCGAACGAGCAGTACAAAAAGGTCACGCCGATCAAAGACGCGGATGCGTGGGAAAAAACTTCCAAGGCTCTGCCGCAGAAGTGGAACGAAGAAGTCATCGTCGAGATGAAGTAATGCTTCATTTGTAGGAGCGAGGCTTGCCCGCGAAGAGGGACTTTAATTCAACAGTTATGTTGACTGAAAGTACGCTTTCGCGAGCAAGCTTCGCTCCTACAGGTTTCTACGATATTTCCAGTCTCCCGGAGTCCCGCCCCTATGAAGCACAACGTCATCCTTGTCGTGCTCGACGGCCTCAATTACGAGGTTGCGCGCCACGCCATGGGGCACCTGCAGGCTTACGTCGGCGCAGGACGCGCGGCACTCTACAAACTGGAGTGCGAACTGCCGGCCCTGTCCCGTCCGCTGTATGAATGCATCCTGACCGGCGTCACGCCGATCGATAGCGGCATCGTTCACAACAACGTTTCGCGCCTGTCCAACCAACGCAGCATTTATCACTACGCCAGCGAAGCGGGCCTGAAAACCGCTGCCGCGGCTTATCACTGGGTCAGTGAGTTGTACAACCACTCGCCGTTCGTGGCCGCCCGGGACCGTCACACCGACGCCCCCGAATTGCCAATCCAGCACGGTCATTTCTACTGGAACGATCACTACCCGGACTCGCACCTGTTCGCCGACGCAGAACACTTGCGCCTGCGCCACGCACCGAATTTTCTCCTGGTGCACCCCATGAACATCGACGACGCCGGGCACAAGCACGGCCTCGACACCGCGCAATACCGCAACAGCGCCCGCTCGGCGGACATTATCCTCGCCGACTACCTGCAAGGCTGGCTCGACGCCGGTTACCAGGTGCTGGTGACCGCCGACCACGGCATGAACAACGACCGCTCCCACAACGGCCTGCTGCCGGAGGAACGCGAAGTGCCACTGTTCGTGCTCGGTGACGCCTTCAGCTTCAACGCCGGTGCCGAACCGAAACAGACAGACATCTGCGGCACCGTCTGCGAACTGCTGGGCGTGGCCCACGACAAACCAGTGTGCCGGGAGCTGCTCAAGTGAATGCCATGACTCGCGGCAAATGGCTGGCGGCCTTGTGCCTCGTGCCCTTCGCACTGTTCTTTATCGTGTTCGAGATCGCCCCGCTCATCTGGGTGATGATCAACAGCCTGCAATCGGAAGAGTTCGGCTGGGGCCTGGCCAACTTCACCAAGATCTTCAATTCGAAGTTCTATTTGCAGGCGATCCAGTACAGCCTCGAGATCAGTTTCTGGTCCAGCGTGTTCGGGATCATCATCGCGGTGCTCGGCGCTTATTCCCTGCGTCGTGTCGACTCGAAGCTGCGTAACTTCGTCAACGCCTTCGCCAACATGACCAGCAACTTTGCCGGCGTGCCTTTGGCCTTCGCGTTCATCATCCTGCTGGGTTTCAACGGCAGCATCACCATCATGCTCAAGCAGGCCGGGATCATTCAGGATTTCAACCTGTACTCGAAAACCGGGCTGATCATTCTCTACACGTATTTCCAGATCCCCCTCGGTGTGCTGCTGCTCTACCCGGCCTTCGACGCCCTGCGCGAAGACTGGCGTGAATCTGCCGCGCTGCTGGGCGCCAACGGCTGGCAGTTCTGGCGACACATCGGTTTGCCGGTGCTGACGCCGGCACTGCTCGGCACCTTCGTGATCCTGCTGGCCAACGCCCTCGGCGCCTACGCCACGGTTTACGCACTGACCACCGGCAACTTCAACGTGCTGCCGATCCGTATTGCGGCGATGGTCTCCGGTGACATTTCCCTGGACCCGAACCTCGCCAGTGCGCTGGCCGTTGTGCTGGTGGCGTTGATGACCCTGGTCACCATCGTGCATCAGCTGCTGTTGAAGAGGAGCTACCATGTCTCGCGCTGAATTGGGCCCCGTCGGTATCTATCACCGCGTCGTGGTTTACCTGCTATTTGCCATTCTGTTGCTGCCACTGGTTGGCACGCTGATCTACTCGATTGCCAGTAGTTGGTCGGCGACCATTCTGCCCAGCGGCTTCACCGTCAAATGGTATGTGCAGCTGTGGAGCGATCCGCGATTCCTGAGTGCTTTTGGCCAATCGCTGCTGGTCTGTATCGGTGCGCTGATTCTGTCGGTGGTGCTGATCCTGCCACTGCTGTTCGTGGTGCATTACCACTTCCCGAAACTCGATGCGCTGATGAACATCCTGATCCTGCTGCCCTTCGCGGTGCCGCCGGTGGTGTCGTCGGTGGGGCTGTTGCAGCTTTACGGTTCAGGGCCGTTCGCGATGGTCGGCACGCCATGGATTCTGATCGGTTGCTACTTCACCGTGGCGCTGCCGTTCATGTACCGAGCGATCACCAACAACCTGCAAGCGATCAACCTGCGCGACCTGATGGACGCCGCCCAACTGCTCGGTGCCAGCACTTTTCAGGCGGCATTCCTGGTGGTGCTGCCGAACCTGCGCAAAGGTCTGATGGTCGCGTTGCTGCTGTCGTTCTCGTTCCTGTTCGGTGAGTTCGTGTTCGCCAACATCCTCGTCGGCACCCGCTACGAAACCCTGCAGGTCTACCTCAACAACATGCGTAACAGCAGCGGCCACTTCACCAGTGCGCTGGTGATTTCCTACTTTTTCTTCGTACTGGTTCTGACCTGGGCGGCCAATATCTTGAACAAGGACAAAAGCGAATGAGCTATGTCAGCGTCCAACATCTGCAGAAAAACTATGCAGGCACCACCGTATTCAGCGACATCAACTGCGAAATCCAGAAGGGCGAATTCGTCACCCTGCTCGGCCCGTCCGGTTGCGGCAAATCCACGCTGCTGCGCTGCATCGCCGGGCTGACCTCGGTAGATGGTGGCAAGATCTTGCTGGATGGTGTCGACATCGTGCCGCTGAGCCCGCAGAAACGCGGGATCGGCATGGTGTTTCAAAGCTATGCGCTGTTCCCGAACATGACCGTGGAGCAAAACGTCGCCTTTGGTTTGCGCATGCAGAAGGTCAACAGCGACGACAGCCAAAAGCGCGTTGCCGAAGTGCTGAAACTGGTGGAGCTCAACGATTTCGCCGCCCGTTATCCGCACCAACTGTCCGGCGGTCAATGCCAGCGCGTCGCCCTCGCCCGCTCATTGGTGACCCGTCCACGCCTGTTGCTGCTGGACGAACCGCTGTCGGCCCTTGATGCGCGGATTCGCAAGCATTTGCGCGAACAGATCCGTCAGATCCAGCGCGAGCTCGGCCTGACCACGATCTTCGTCACACACGATCAGGAAGAAGCGCTGACCATGTCTGACCGGATTTTCCTGATGAATCAGGGAAAGATCGTACAGAGCGGCGACGCCGAAACCCTGTACACCGCGCCGGTGGATGTGTTCGCTGCCGGCTTTATCGGCAACTACAACCTGCTCGACGCCGACAACGCCTCGAAATTGCTGCAACGACCGATTACGCATCGCATCGCGATTCGCCCGGAAGCCATCGAACTGAGCCTGAACGGCGAACTTGACGCACAAGTGCGCAGCCACAGCCTGCTGGGCAACGTGATTCGCTACCGGATCGAGGCCCGGGGCGTGGAATTGGTGGTGGATGTGCTCAACCGCTCGGCGGCCGATCTGCATCCCGATGGTCAGCGTCTGGCGCTTTCCATCGATCCGACGGCCCTGTGTGAGGTAGCCTGATGACTTTGCTGATGTTGAAGAGAGAACTGCACTGATGGCCCTGGCAATTTTTGATCTGGACGAAACCCTGATCCACGGCGACTGCGCCACCCTCTGGAGCGAACAGATGGGCCGGCTGGGCTGGGTCGATCCCGAGTCGTTCATGCGTCAGAACAACGAACTGATGGACGCTTACAGCCACGGCAAGTTGCGCATGGAGGAGTACATGGCCTTCAGCCTCGAACCGATGATCGGGCGCACACCCGAAGAGGTCGACCACTTGGTCGGGCCGTGGGTGGAAGACTTCATCGAACCGATCATCTTCAGCGACGCAACCAAAGCCATCGCCGCCCATCGCAAGGCCGGTGACCGGATACTGGTGATTTCGGCGTCGGGTACACACCTGGTCAGGCCGATTGCCGACCGTTTGGGCATCGACGAGATTCTGGGCATCGAGTTGGAAGTGTTGCATGGGGTCTATAGCGGCAACACCGTCGGTACGCTGACCTACCGCGAAGGCAAGATCACCCGATTGCTGGAATGGCTAGATGCGGAAGAGGAAAACCTGGAGGGCGCGAGTTTCTATTCCGACTCACGTAACGATTTGCCGCTGTTGCTTAAGGTAGATTTCCCACACGTGGTGAACCCTGACCCGGTATTGCTCGAACATGCCGAAAAAGCCGGCTGGCCGATCCACCTCTGGAAATAACGCAAAACCCTGTAGGAGCAAGGCTTGCCCGCGAAGGCGTAATTACATTCAACACCTATGTTGACTGATACACCGCTTTCGCGGGCAAGTCGGATCGCCGCACCGCTCGCTCCTACGGGCTCGGTGTTGTCAGACGAGGCTTTCGTCGATCACCAACACCAACTTCCCCGCCACCTTGTTCGTCGCCAACTCGGCAAACGCCGCTTCGGCATCCTTGATCGGAAAGGTCTTCGCCAACTGCGGGCTCAATCGCCCTTCGGCAAACAACGGCCAGACATGCAGGCGTAAATCACTGAACAAATCCGCCTTGAACTGATCGTCACGGCTGCGCAAGGTCGAACCCAGCAACTGCACGCGTTTGGCCAGCACCTGCGCCAGATCCAGTTTTGCCTCACGGCCGCCCATCAGGCCAATCAACACCCAACGGCCATCAAGAGCCAGCAGCTTGAGGTTCAGCGCGGCGTAGTTGCCGCCGACCGGGTCAAGAATCACATCGAACGGCCCCAGGTCGATCAAGCTGTCCAGATCGTCGGTGCGCACCACGCCACCCTGTGCACCCAGCGCTTCGCAATAGGCCAGACGCTCGGCAGAACCGACGCTGACCCAGCACGGGTTGCCAAACGCCTTGCACAGCTGAATGGCAGCTGAACCGATTCCACTTGCTCCGGCGTGAAGAAGAACTTTCTCACCCGGTTTGAGCGCAGCCAATTGAAACAAATTCAGCCAGACGGTCGCATAGACTTCGGGTAGCGCTGCCGCCTCGGCCAGGGACAATCCTTCGGGGACTGGCAGCACATGCCGTCCGTCGACAACCACCTCTTCGGCCATCCCGCCCCCGGCCAGCAAGGCGCAGACCCGATCACCGACCTGCCAGGACGAGCCCGGGCCGACCTCACTGATCACCCCGGAACACTCAAGACCCAGTACCTGACTGGCCCCCGGCGGTGGCGGATAAAGGCCCGCCTTCTGTAACAAATCGGCGCGATTGAGGCCCGCTGCCGCCACGCGAATGCGAACTTGCCCTACATCGCATGTAGGACCGGACTCTTCAACCCACTCCACTTGACCGTCAACGCCTTGCAATGCTTTCACAGTGCCTCCATAGTGAGTCTGGACTGAGCCCGAAGCTGTAGCGCCGGGCTTTTTGCATTATGCGACCGGCCCTTGTGGTACCGGCGACTTCAAAGACGGCCTAATATGCGTTATCAATTGTCCCCGCGTCGAATCAGCATGAAGCATCTGTTCCCCAGCACCGCCCTCGCCCTATTTATTGGTATCGGCCTGATGCCGATGTCGAGCAATACGTTCGCAGCCAATAGCTGGGACAAGCTTCAGCCAGACCGTGACGAAGTGATCGCCAGTCTGAATGTCGTCGAGTTGCTCAAGCGTCACCACTACAGCAAGCCGCCGCTCGATGACGCGCGCTCCGTGATCATCTACGACAGCTACCTCAAGCTGCTGGATCCGTCGCGCAGCTACTTCATGGCCAGCGACATTGCCGAATTCGACAAGTGGAAAACCCAGTTCGACGACTTCCTCAAAAGCGGCGACCTCAACGCCGGGTTCACCATCTACAAGCGCTACCTGGACCGTGTAAAAGCGCGTCTGGACTTTGCCCTTGCGGAGCTGAACAAGGGCGTCGACAAGATCGACTTCACCGCCAAGGAAACCTTGCTGATCGATCGCAAGGACGCGCCTTGGCTCAAGTCCACCGCAGAGCTCGACGACCTGTGGCGCAAACGCGTCAAGGACGAAGTGCTGCGGATGAAGATTGCTGGCAAAGAACCCAAGCAGATTCAGGAAACGCTGACCAAGCGTTACAAGAATCAGCTCTCGCGCCTGGACCAGACCCGTCCGGAAGACATCTTCCAGGCGTACATCAACACCTTCGCCATGTCCTACGACCCGCACACCAACTATCTGTCGCCGGATAACGCGGAGAACTTCGACATCAACATGAGCCTGTCCCTCGAAGGCATCGGCGCTGTGTTGCAGAGCGACAACGACCAGGTGAAAGTCGTGCGTCTGGTGCCGGCTGGCCCTGCCGACAAGACCAAGCAGGTCGCACCGGCCGACAAGATCATCGGCGTTGCCCAGGGCAACAAAGAGATGGTCGACGTGGTCGGCTGGCGCCTGGACGAAGTGGTCAAGCTGATCCGTGGTCCGAAAGGTACCGTGGTGCGCCTGGAAGTGATTCCGGCCAGCAATGCGCCGAACGACCAGACCTCCAAGATCGTGCCGATCACCCGCGAAGCGGTGAAGCTTGAAGACCAGGCCGTGAAGAAGTCAGTCCTCAACCTGAAACAGGATGGCAAGGACTACAAGCTCGGCGTCATCGAGATTCCGGCCTTCTACCTCGACTTCAAGGCTTTCCGTGCCGGCGATCCGGACTACAAGAGCACCACTCGCGACGTCAAGAAACTGCTGACCGAGTTGCAGAAAGAGAAAGTCGACGGCGTGGTCATCGACCTGCGCAACAACGGCGGCGGCTCCTTGCAGGAAGCCACCGAGCTGACCAGCCTGTTCATCGACAAAGGCCCGACCGTGCTCGTGCGTAACGCCGATGGCCGGGTCGATGTACTCGAAGATGAAAACCCGGGCGCCTTCTACAAAGGCCCGATGGCGTTGCTGGTCAACCGCCTGTCCGCCTCGGCTTCGGAGATTTTCGCCGGCGCGATGCAGGACTACCACCGCGCACTGATCATTGGCGGCCAGACCTTCGGCAAAGGCACCGTGCAGACCATTCAGCCGCTGAACCATGGCGAACTGAAACTGACCCTGGCCAAGTTCTACCGGGTTTCCGGCCAGAGCACCCAGCATCAGGGCGTACTGCCGGACATCGATTACCCGTCGATCATCGACACCAAGGAAATCGGCGAGAGCGCCCTGCCGGAAGCCATGCCGTGGGACACCATCCGCGCGGCCATCAAGCCTGCGGTCGACCCGTTCAAGCCATACATTTCGCAGCTCAAGTCCGAGCATGACGTACGTTCGGCCAAAGACGCGGAGTTCGTGTTCATCCGCGACAAACTGGCCCTGGCGCAGAAGCTGATGTCGGAAAAAACCGTCAGCCTCAATGAAGCCGAGCGTCGTGCCCAACACGCGGATATCGAAGCCAAGCAGCTTGCGATGGAAAACATCCGTCGCAAGGCCAAGGGCGAAGAGCCGCTCAAAGAGCTGAAGAAAGAAGACGAAGATGTCGCTGCGGCCGAGCCGGACAAGGTCAAACCAGAAGACGATGCCTACCTGAGCGAAACGGGTCGGATTCTGCTGGACTACCTGAAACTCAACACCGCGGTTGCCAAACACTAAGTTGTTACAAGCACGATGATGGCAATTTAATGCTGACGCCCCCTTAGCGTCATCAAACAGTCATCATTCTGTCGTGAAATACGGGACTGAGAGCTTTGGCTCTCAGTCCTTTTTTTTTCGCCAGAGACCGCCATGACCACTACCGAACAGCTGAGTGCGTTGAGTTCAATATTGACTCAAAGCGGTTTGCACAGCCTGTTCCAGCCAATCATTTCGCTCTCTGAACGACAGATCATCGGCTACGAAGCCCTCAGCCGTGGCCCCTCCAACAGCCCGCTGCACTCGCCCATCGCCTTGTTTGCCGTCGCCCGCCAGGCCGGTCGTTTGAACGAGCTGGAAATTGCCTGCCGCGAGAGCGCTTGCCGGCGCTTTAATGAGCAGCAACTGCCGGGCAAACTCTTTCTCAACGTGTCGCCGGAATCGCTGCTCGAAGCGGCTCACCAACCGGGTCGGACCCTGCAACTGCTGCAGGATTTCGGCATACCGCCCAGCCAGGTAGTTATCGAACTGACGGAACAGACGCCGACCGACGATTTCCAGCTGCTGCAAAACGCGCTGCATCACTATCGGGCGATGGGCTTTTCCATTGCGCTGGATGATTTGGGTGCCGGTTATTCGAGCCTGCGCCTGTGGTCCGAGCTGCGGCCGGACTATGTGAAGATCGATCGGCACTTCATCGACGGCATCCATCAGGATGCGCTCAAGCGTGAATTTGTCGGCTCCATCATGCAAATCGCCAAAGCCTCGCGGGCGCAGGTGATTGCTGAAGGTATCGAGCTGCCGGAGGAGCTCGCGGTGTTGACCGATATGGGCGTCGATCTGGTCCAGGGTTATTTGCTCTGCCGCCCTCAAGAACACCCGCCAAGGGAAGCGCGAAACCTGATGCCCAAACAGGACAGCTCTGCGGTGGCGCTGAACGACGAAGGCAGTGACCTCAGTGCTCTTTTGATCGATCAACCAGCGGTCGCGCGGGGTACGCCGACTGCCACGGTGCTGGAAGCCTTCCGCCGCCAGGCCAACCTGAACTCACTGGCGGTGCTCGATGAGCAAGGCCACCCCTGCGGCATCGTCCATCGGCATTCGCTGTCGGACGCCCTGCTCAAACCCTTTGCCACCGACCTCTTTGCCCGCAAGCCCATCAGCCGGTTGATGAACGACGACTTTCTCGCCGTCGAGATGAGCCAGTCGCTGCAACAAGTCAGCCGCCTGATCACCAGCCGCGCCCGGCAGCGCATCGAGGAAGACTTCATCATCACCCTCAACGGCGGCTACCTGGGACTGGGTCGGGTCATCGACGTACTGAAGCTGATTACTGAACTGAAGATCCAGCAAGCCCGTTACGCCAACCCACTGACCCTGCTGCCGGGTAACGTGCCGATCCAGCAATGCCTGACGCGCCTGCTGCAACAACAAAGGGAATCAGTGATCTGCTACGTGGACATCGACAGTTTCAAACCCTTCAACGACATCTACGGCTACGGACGCGGGGACGAAGTCCTGCTGTGCCTGGCGCAATGTCTGAATGATCGCGTCGACCCGTCCCGCGACTTTGTCGGCCATATCGGCGGTGATGATTTTTTGCTGGTGCTCGGGCCGGAAGACTGGCGCAAACGCTTGAACCAGTTGCTCGATGATTTCCAGAGCCAATGCCGGCGCTTCTACCGCAGCGAACACCTGGAAGCCGGCTGCTTCATCGCCCCGAATCGCCAGGGCGTGCGCCAGGAATTTCCGTTGTTATCGCTGTCGATCGGCGTGGTGCATTTGCATCCACAGGCCTGTGGACAACTCGATGCGAGCCAGTTGGCGGAGATGGCGTCGCAGGCGAAACACCACGCGAAGAATGTGCCGGGGTATAGCGTGCATGTGATTGATAGTCTGACGGCGCCCAAGCGAGAGGATGAATTGCTGGTTGGGCAGCGGTGATGGGGCTGACACCTTCGCGGGCAAGCCTCGCTCCTACGGGATGGGTGTCGTTATTAACGTTCACATCCCGTAGGAGCGAGGCTTGCCCGCGAAGGCGTCGGATCAGCCACTAATTATCCAAAGGACCGCGAGCAGCCAACTCTTTCAATTTGATCTCAGCCAACGGATGTCCGGCCTTGGCAGCCATCGCCCAAAACCGGGCGGCCTCATCCGGATCCGGTGCCTTGCTCGCCGTCCCGGCCAGACTGATCACCCCCACCTGATACGCCGCCTTGCCATCCCCCGCCAACGCCGCCAGGCGCAGCAAGCGGACACCTTCCTCACGAGCCCCAAGGCCCACGCCGCGAAAGGCCAGAATGTGGCCATAGAAGCTTTGAGCGTCGACATCGCCCAGGTTCGCCATGCGTGCAAGCTGGCCTTCAAGCCAACTCCAGCCGCGTGGCTGACGCACAAACCACGACCAGTGAAACAACCGGCGAGCCAGCCAGTAACCGGCCCGCGCCTTGAGCTTGAAAAACACTCAGGCTTCCGCCGATTCGGGGTACTCGTATTCGAACACTCGCACCACTTCCGAGGCATGCCACGAGGCGGCGGCGACACCATCGGACGGCCCGGAGAAACGCCCCAGGCGCTCGACGCATTCGAAGAAACCGGTGCGCGGCAGGCGACTGGCGCCCTGGCTGATTACCAACGAGCTGCGCAGCGGCTGCTCGGCCTTGGCGTCCAGTGCGGCCAGGTGCTCAAGGGCCGCGGTCAAGGTTTGCATGGCCGGCGTCGGCAATTGCAGGCGCTCAAGCAACGCGCGGTAGGTCAGCAAATGACGCTGGCGGCGCGCCTGATCCAGCTCGCCCAGCAATCCGTCCCAATGTTGACGACTGATGCGTACGCTCACGATTCTTCCCTCCACCCTGGCACCGTCAATTCCCAGGCCAGGCTGCGGCGAATTGCAGCGTCGGGTTGACGCTCGCCACTTTCGATCAAGGCCAGATAGGACGGGCTGATGCCTACCGTGCGGGCCAGCGCCTCAATGGCGATGCCCTTCCCTTCGCGCAAACTGCGTAGTTGATCCAGACCCGGAAGAATCTGGTCTGGCGTGGCCGCGCGATGCACAGGGGCCTCGCGCGGCGGTTGTTGATCGATGCCTGCTGCTTTGAGTAGAGCCTGATACTGAGCCCACGGAACAACCGCATACTCGGGCTCGCCTTCGCGTGTGATTATCTGAATATCCATGACTTCCCCGTAGGACAACGACACTTAGCGAGTCGGCGCTTTTCCTTAGAAGTGTAATCCTAACAGCGGCCAAGGTCGCGGGGGTATGAATATAGGGATAGTCCTGAATCGACTCAGGTTTTTTTCGGGCCCTGCAGTTGAAGTTGTTCCAGGGTATCGGGCAAGCGCTCGACCACCGCGAGCTTCTCTGGCACCTGGCGATTGCGCCAGGCGCGGAAGGCGTTGAGCTCGTCGTCGAGAACCTTCATCAGCCAGGCGAGCACGGCGATGTCATCGAACATGCCGAACACCGGAATGAAATCCGGAATCGCATCCACCGGGCTCAGGAAATACATCAAGCCTGCCACCACCGAGATCAGCGCTTTAGGGCTGATGGCCCGGTATTCACCGCGCCAGTAAGCCAGGCACAACGCCTGCAACAAGCGCAGGTCGTCTTTGAGCTTGCCCAAACGGTTGCCCTGGCTGGCACCTTTGCTGGCTACCGCGAACAATAACGTCGGCAAACGCCCACGAGCTAACAGACGTCCGGCCAGTGGCAGGAAACGAGCGAAATTCCAGGGTGCTTTCATCATTCCTCCCGCTGAAATGTTATCCACACAAATTGTGGATAACCTTGTGAACAGAGCTGCATTTCACGGCTGAAAGCCCCGTTTCATAAGGGCTCAACTCAGATCGGGCGTTTTTTACTCACATAAAAAAACCCAAGATTTCATTGACTTGGCGCTCCGCCGCGGCTAGCGCAGGCGCTCTCAATGGCTATGACTCCAGCCTGAAACATCCGTTCGCTTTGTTTACCCTTGCCGGACGCCAGATGCAACAACGCCCCGCATAAGCGAGGCGTTGTTGTCAGGACAAACGCTAATTACTTGGCAGCGTCGTCTTGTTTTGCCGGATCCTTGATCGCCAGCAGTTCCAGGTCGAATACCAGCACCGAGTTGGCTGGAATCGCCGGGCTTGGGCTTTGGGCGCCGTAAGCCAGCTCGCTAGGGATGAACAGTTTGTACTTCTCGCCAACGTGCATCAGTTGCAGGCCTTCGACCCAACCCGGAATCACGCCGCTGACCGGCAGATCGATCGGGCTGCCACGCTCCACGGAGCTGTCGAACACGGTGCCGTTGGTCAGGGTGCCGGTGTAGTGAACAGTCACCACGTCGGTCGGCTTAGGCTGTGCGCCATCAGCTTTCTTGACCACTTCGTACTGCAGGCCCGAAGCCGTGGTGGTGACACCGGCTTTCTTGGCGTTGTCTTCGAGGAATTTCTTGCCGGCGGCTGCCGACTCTTCACTCATTTTGGCCATACGTTCTTCAGCACGCTTCTGCAGTGCTGCGAAGGCTTCGACCAACTCGTCATCCTTCAGTTTCTGTTCTTTCTTGCCGATGGCATCTTCAATGCCCTGGGCAACGGCTTTGGAGTCCAGATCATCCATGCCTTCCTGAGCCAGGCTCTTGCCCATGTTCAGGCCAATCCCGTAGGAAGCTTTTTGCGCCGGGGTTTTCAGCTCTACGCTGGTCTGCGAGTCGCAACCCGCAAGTACCAGGCTAACCAGGGCCACCGCCGCCGCCAACCGATGCTGTTTCATGCTATTTCCTTGTTCATGCGCCTAAAGGGCAATCGAGTAAAGCCGCGAGCTTATCAGGCGGCCACGACCAATGGCTACCGGCATGAGAGCAGGAAACTTCTGATAAGTTCAGGTGTTTTAACGCATTTCCGGAATCGGATGATGAAGCTTCTGTCATCTTCGCCCCACAGGGACGACTGCTTCGTCCCACAACAACTGAAGTAATGGCCACTTGCCCCACGATTGCAGCTGAGGCATAAGAGAGCGACAACTCGACAAGGATGTTTAACTTGCGCCTCTTTTATCGCTTTCTGATTCTGATCGTTGCACTGCTGGGCCTCGCCCTCGCCGTGATTCTGTATTACGTCGCCAACCCGAAACTGCCGAACTGGTCGCCAGCACAACAAGTGCATTACCTGGAGCAGTGGAGCGCGGCCGACCGCCAGACCTACTACTTCACGCCCCAGGGCACTCAGGTCAAAGGCTTGCGCTACGAGTGGTTCAACGCGCTCGAGCTGCCCTTTTCGCAACAGCGATTCGCCAGTCCGGAGTACCTTGCGCGCTTCGGTTTCCTGGTCGATCCCGGCCAGAAAGCCACGCCGAACAACCCCGGCAACCTGCCCGTGGGTTTCGCCCGCCATCAAAACCCCGGCAGCCAGGATCAGTTTCTGGACATCACCTGCGCCGCCTGCCACACCGGCGAATTGCGCTTCAACGGTCAGGCCATCCGCATCGATGGTGGTTCGGCGCAACACGTCTTGCCGTCCAGCGTTCCGACACTGCGCGGTGGCAGTTTCGGACAAGCTCTGGTCGCCAGTCTGACGTCGACTTACTACAACCCATGGAAATTCGAACGTTTCGCTCGCAACGTGCTGGGCCAGGAATACGACGCCCGGCATCAACAACTGCGCAAAGACTTCAAAACCTCTCTCGATACGTTCCTGAAAGTAGCCTGGAACGACACCCATCGAGGGCTCTACCCGACCGAGGAAGGCCCTGGCCGCACTGACGCGTTCGGGCGCATTGCCAACGCCAGTTTCGGCGACGCGATCTCACCGGCCAACTACCGGGTGGCCAATGCGCCGGTCGACTACCCGCAACTGTGGGACATGTGGACATTCGACTGGGTGCAGTGGAACGGTTCGGCGCAGCAACCGATGGCCCGTAACATCGGTGAGGCGTTGGGCGTAGGCGCCACGCTGAATTTCTTCGACAGCAACGGGCAGCCACTCAAGGGCGACTACCGATATCCGTCCAGCGTGCGGGTGCGCGATTTGCACCTGATCGAAGAAACCCTGCAACGACTCAAACCGCCTGCCTGGCCGGAAGAGCTGCTGGGCGCGGTCGACAAACCTTTGGCCGCCAAAGGTCGCGCACTGTTCACCGAGAACTGCGCCGGTTGCCACGTTCCGCGGACGATCCAGGAAGGCGAGCGCTGGGTGCAGCAGTTGCACATGCTGCCCGTCGACGTCATCGGCACTGATCCGACGGCGGCGAGCAACATCGCCAACCACCGTTTCGACCTGACCGCGCTGCAATGGGACCCGACCGAACTGGCACAGATGGACGTGAAGCTGCACCCGACACCCGAGGAGCCGCTGGACCTGAGCCAGCTTTCGGTGGCCAAGGGACTGGCCTACGTCACGGCGTTCGTCGAGGACCGGGCTTACCGAGAGGCCAAGGTCACAGCCGCAGAAAAGCCTCGGCTCGATGGCTTCGGCCTGCCGATCGGCGTTCGTGAAAAAGTGGCTTACAAGGCTCGACCGCTGTCAGGCGTCTGGGCGACCGCACCGTTCCTGCACAACGGCTCGGTACCCAGCATTTATCAATTGCTCTCGCCTCAGGACGAACGCGCGGCCACCTTCTATAAAGGCACGTTCGAGTACGACCCGAAACACCTGGGCTATCGCACCGAAGCCTTCACCAATGCATTCCTGTTCGACACGCGCATTACCGGCAACCACAACAGCGGCCATGAATTCCGCGCCGGTAAACGCGGCAACGGGGTGATTGGCCGACTGCTGCAACCCGAGGAACGCTTTGCGTTGCTGGAGTACCTGAAAGTGCTGGGCGGCCCGCTGGAGGCGCAATTGCCATGATCATGACCACCTTCAAGAAAGATTTGCCGATGTTTGCCCGGTTCTGGTTGTGGCTGGGTCGCCTGCTCGGCAAAACCCTGCTGGTTTTGCTGGGCATCGGCTTGCTTGGCTGGGCGCTGGCCACTGCCTGGTTTGCCTGGCAGCACCGTGGACCGGTCTCGGCACTGGAGCAGATTCCGGATGGCGAAGCCGCCATGACCCAGGACGTGATCCAGACCGCCGTGCGGATTGTCGATCAACACCGTGAAAGCACCCGCTATCTGCGTGATGCCCATGCCAAGGCCCATGGCTGCGTAAAGGCCGAGGTGCAGGTGTTGCCGGATCTGGCGACAGAGTTGCGTCAAGGTGTGTTCAGTGAGCCGGGCAAGACCTGGCAAGCGACGATGCGCCTGTCCAACGGCAATGCCTATCCGCAATTCGACAGCATCCGCGATGCGCGGGGCATGGCGATCAAACTGCTCGATGTGCCAGGCAAGCAACTGCTCAGCGATCAACAGCGGCGCGGCGAACAGGACTTTGTGATGTTCAGCCATCCGAACTTCTTTGTCAGCGATGTCGCAGAGTATCGTCAGAATGTCGCCGCCCAGGCGGACGGCAAGAAGGTGATGGCGTTCTTTCCGGGCTGGGACCCGCGCACCTGGCAGGTCCGTCATCTGTTTATCGCCTTGGCGACGCTTTCTCCGCCACCACCGAGCCCGACCCAGACGACATACTTTTCGGTTTCGCCCTACAAATTCGGCGAGGCCAATGCCAAGTTTCGGGTCATGCCCGACCCAATGAACTGCCCGACCTATGCCCTGCCCGCGCAAAACCAGAAGTTGCCGAACTTTCTGCGCAATGCGCTGAACCAGCAACTGTCGACCGATCGGGTGCCTGTCTGCTTTGTCCTGCAGATCCAGCGGCAAGATGCAGGCAAGTACATGCCGATCGAAGACACCAGCGTTGAATGGAAGGAAAGCGACGCGCCTTTCCAGACAGTGGCGCGGATCAACGTGCCCGCCCAGGACTTCGACACGCCAGCGTTGAACCTGCAATGCGACAACCAGTCGTTCAATCCATGGTTTGGTGTTGAGGCCCATCGCCCGATTGGCGGCATCAACCGCTTGCGCAAAGCTGTTTACGAGGCGGTCAGCGATTACCGACACAGCCGAAACGCCGAACAGTAAGCGGGCACAAACGAAAAAAGCGACCCGAAGGTCGCTTTTTCAGTGGGAGCCTGCAGAAAGCCAAACTCCAGACAGCAAAAAGCCCGCTTAAAGCGGGCTTTTTCCGTGGTGACCTGGCGTTCAGTGTTCCAGGTTACCGAATATGGCGCAGCGGACGGGACTCGAACCCGCGACCCCCGGCGTGACAGGCCGGTATTCTAACCGACTGAACTACCGCTGCGCGTAGCGTTGAAAGTAAATGGTGGGTGATGACGGGATCGAACCGCCGACATTCTGCTTGTAAGGCAGACGCTCTCCCAGCTGAGCTAATCACCCTTTACCTTCGTTGCGGGGCGCATTGTGCCACAGATTTTCATAACGTGTTGATTTAATTGATAAATAATTCAAAAAAATCTGAAAACCGGTGAAACGACGCATCCAGCAGGAACTTCAGGCAGAAAAAAACCCGCGTTAGCGGGCTTTTCCGTGGTGACCTGGCGTTCAGCGTTCCAGGTTACCGAATATGGCGCAGCGGACGGGACTCGAACCCGCGACCCCCGGCGTGACAGGCCGGTATTCTAACCGACTGAACTACCGCTGCGCGTAACACTTGAAGCGAATGGTGGGTGATGACGGGATCGAACCGCCGACATTCTGCTTGTAAGGCAGACGCTCTCCCAGCTGAGCTAATCACCCTTCACTTTCGGTGTGGCGCGCATTCTACGGAGCGACCTCACCTCTGGCAAGCACTTTTTTAAATAATTTTTTCAGGCCTTCCAAAGGCTTAGAGAAGGGTTGGCCTATGGCGCCACGAAGAGAATAATGCCCCACTTTGTATAAAGGAGAGACTCGCCCCATGTGGTTCAAAAACCTGCTTATCTATCGCCTGACCCAAGATCTGCCTTTTGATGCCGAGGCGTTGGAAACTGCACTGGCCACCAAACTGGCGCGTTCATGTGCAAGCCAGGAGTTGACCACCTACGGTTTCGTCGCGCCTTTCGGCAAGGGCGAAGATGCACCACTGGTGCACGTCAGCGGCGACTTCCTGCTGATCTCCGCCCGTAAGGAAGAACGCATCCTGCCGGGCAGCGTCGTGCGTGACGCCGTTAAGGAAAAGGTCGAAGAGATCGAAGCCGAACAAATGCGCAAGGTCTACAAAAAGGAACGCGATCAGATCAAGGATGAAATCATCCAGGCCTTCCTGCCGCGTGCCTTTATCCGTCGTTCGTCGACCTTCGCGGCCATTGCACCGAAGCAAGGCCTGATTCTGGTCAACTCGGCCAGCCCGAAACGCGCCGAGGACCTGCTGTCCACCCTGCGTGAAGTCATCGGCACCCTGCCGGTACGTCCGCTGACCGTGAAAATGTCCCCGACCGCCACCATGACTGAATGGGTCACCACCCAGAAAGCCGCCGATGACTTCTTTGTGCTGGACGAGTGCGAGCTGCGCGACACCCACGAAGACGGCGGCATCGTGCGCTGCAAGCGTCAGGACCTGACCAGCGAAGAAATCCAGTTGCACCTGAGCACCGGCAAAGTGGTCACTCAGCTGTCGCTGGCCTGGCAGGACAAACTGTCCTTCGTCCTCGACGACAAGATGGTGGTCAAGCGCCTGAAGTTCGAAGACCTGCTGCAGGATCAGGCGGAACAGGACGGCGGCGAAGAAGCCCTCGGCCAGCTGGATGCCAGCTTCACCCTGATGATGCTGACTTTCGGCGACTTCCTCCCGGCGCTGGTTGAAGCGTTGGGCGGTGAAGAGACGCCGCAGGGTATCTAAAGCCTGGTGATCTCTAATGTAGGAGCGAGCCTGCTCGCGATGGTGTGTCAGTCGCCTCTCTTTGCCTGACAC
>NZ_JAGYFZ010000091.1:0-25475 GCF_019946675.1 Pseudomonas sp. BF-B-15 | reverse complement strand
TTGGAACCACCTGATCCCATCCCGAACTCAGCAGTGAAACGATGCATCGCCGATGGTAGTGTGGGGTTTCCCCATGTGAGAGTAGGTCATCGTCAAGATTAAATTCCGAAACCCCAATTGCGAAAGCAGTTGGGGTTTTGTTTTGCCCGCAGGAAAGTTCGTACAGCATTACCGGACAGCTCCCGGCTGTCACAGTCTCCCGACAATGCTAAGGTTCGGCCCTAGCTTTTGTATTTCTCCAAGGAAGCCTTTATGCCGGACGCGACGTCCCTCAGTGCTGGTTTTATGGTGGTTCACGGTAACCGCCTGGACGAGCTGCGCAGCCTGGTGGTCAGCTGGATGCGGCGATACCCGCTGGCTCCCTTGGAAAATGAAATCGCTCTGGTGCAGAGCAACGGCATCGCCCAGTGGCTAAAGCTGGCACTGGCGGAAGACCCGGAAGAGGACGATATGGGCGGCTGCGGAATCGCCGCAGCCATCGACGTGCAATTACCGGGCAGCTTCATGTGGCAGCTCTATCGTATGGTGCTTGGTCGAGATGAAATTCCCGCCAAGTCTTTGCTCGATAAGGCCCCGCTGACCTGGCGACTCATGCGGCTGCTTCCGCAGTTGATAGGTCAGCCCCACTTCGAACCTCTGCAACGCTTTCTGACCAATGACACCGATCTGCGCAAACGCTATCAACTGGCTGAGCGGCTGGCAGACCTGTTCGACCAATATCAGGTGTACCGAGCCGACTGGCTTGAAGACTGGGCTGAAGGTCGTCATCAATTACGCAACGGTCGGGGTGAAGCGAAACCCCTGACCCCGGCCAACTGCTGGCAGGCGGAATTGTGGCGTGCGTTGTTGCTGGATGTGGGGGAGCAAGGCATGTCGCAAAGTCGTGCTGGCGTCCATCAACGATTTATCGAGCGCATTAACAACCTCGATGTCGCCCCCGACGGATTACCATCCCGAGTGATCGTTTTCGGGATTTCTTCGCTTCCCGCTCAGGCTCTGGAAGCACTCGCCGGACTGGCCCGTTTCAGCCAGGTTCTGCTTTGCGTGCACAACCCGTGTCGTCACCATTGGGCGGACATCGTCGCTGATAAAGACCTGTTACGGCATCAATACAAACGTCAGGCTCGCAAGAGTGGCATGCCGGTCGTGCTGGATTCCCAAACCCTGCATCAGCATGCACATCCGCTGTTGGCAGCGTGGGGTAAACAAGGGCGGGACTACATTAATCTGCTAGACAGCTATGACGATCCCAACAGCTATCGCTCGGCGTTTCGTGATGGGCGCATTGATCTGTTCAGTGACAGCCAGCCACATAACCTGCTGAACCAGCTGCAGGACGACATCCTCGAATTGCGTCCTCTGAATGAAACGCGCGAACGCTGGCCGGCAGTCGATACAGACGCGGATCAATCGATCCGTTTTCACATTGCCCACAGTGCTCAGCGCGAAGTAGAGATACTCCACGATCAGTTGCTCGCACGCTTCAGTGCTGATCCTGGGTTAAGACCGCGCGACATTATCGTGATGGTTCCGGACATCGACAGTTATGCACCGCATATTCGCGCTGTGTTCGGCCAGCTTGAGCGCCATGACCCACGCTTCATTCCATTCACGCTCGCAGATCAAGGCCAACGCGGTCGTGACCCGTTGCTGATTGCAGTCGAACACCTGCTCAAACTGCCCGACAGTCGCTTCCCCGTCAGTGAGATCCTTGATCTGCTGGACGTTCCAGCGTTGCGCGCTCGCTTCGGTGTAGAGGAACGTGACCTGCCGACCCTGCATCGCTGGATCGAAGGCGCGGGCATCCGCTGGGGCATGAGCGCCGAGCAACGAGCGGGGCTTGGATTGCCGCAGGAACTGGAGCAAAACAGTTGGCGATTCGGCTTGCGGCGGATGTTGCTTGGGTATGCAGTCGGCAGCGCCGGTGCCTGCCAAGGTATCGAGCCCTACGATGAGATTGGTGGTCTGGACGCCGCGCTGATAGGTCCATTAGTGGCGCTCCTGGATGCGCTTGAAATTGCTCACCAGGAACTCACCCGACCTGCGCCGCCCCTGCAATGGGGGATGCGCCTGCAAGCGTTGGTGCAGTTGTTTTTCCAGGCCAGTAATGAGCACGACGACTACTTGCTTGCCCAGCTCGAAGAGTTGCGTGAAACCTGGCTTGAGACCTGTGAGTCTGTCGGTCTGCATGACGAGTTGCCGTTGACCGTAGTTCGTGAAGCCTGGCTCGCCGGTCTCGATCAGGGGCGCTTGTCCCAACGTTTTCTCGCCGGTGCAGTTAACTTCTGCACCCTGATGCCCATGCGCGCGATCCCGTTCAAGCTGGTCTGCCTGCTTGGGATGAATGATGGCGATTATCCGCGTGCGCAACCGCCACTGGACTTCGACCTGATGGGCAGCGATTACCGTCCGGGTGATCGCTCCCGGCGCGAAGACGACCGCTATCTGTTGTTGGAAGCGCTATTGTCAGCGCGTAACCAGCTCTACATCAGTTGGGTTGGCCGCAGCATTCGCGATAACAGCGAGCGCCCGGCTTCTGTGCTGATTGGCCAACTGCGCGACCATCTGGCCAGCGGATGGCGACTGCAAAATGCCGATGAAGACTTGCTTGAGGCAATGACTCAGGAGCACCCGTTACAGCCGTTCAGTGCTCGCTATTTCCACGAAGGCGATGACTTGTTCAGCTACGCCAGCGAATGGCAGGTGCTTCATCATGCTGTTGAGTCGGCAGGCGATAACGGCATCCTCGCCCCCTATGTTCAGGAAGAGCCGCTGAGCCTTGGCCAACTGCAGGACTTTCTGCGCAACCCGGTGCGGCACTTCTTCAGTCAGCGGCTGAAGGTGTTCTTTGAAGCGGCTGAAGTGCCGCTTGCCGATGAGGAGCCATTTGTCCTCGACGCGCTGCAACGCTACAGCCTCAGCGACAGTTTGCTCGACGCCGCGCTGGAGCATCTGGATCAGTCCGATCAGGCTTTGGAGGCGCAAGCCAAACGTCTGCAAAACAGCGGCCTGCTGCCCATGGCCGGCTTTGGCGAATGCCTGCAACGGGAATTGATCGAGCCATTGCCGGATCTGCTGCAGCGTTATCAACAGCTTTTGGCCCTATGGCCGACACCGCTCACCAGCGCTTTACCTGTGAGTCTTGAGCTGCAAGGGCTGCGCCTCGAAGGTTGGCTCAGCGGTCTGCATCAGCGAGCTGACGGTGGTTTGCTGTCGGTCACCACGATTCCCAACAGCATCGGCTCGATCAAGTCTCGCAAATGGCATCGTCTGACACGGTCATGGGTCAATCATCTGGTTGCCAGCGCCAGTGGAATGGCCATGACCACTGCGCTGGTGGCCAGTGACGACAGCCTGCTGCTCGGTCCGATGGAGAAGGATGTTGCATTCCGGACCTTGAGCGACCTGCTGATGGCCTGGCAAGCAGGCATGCGCCAACCTCTACCCATTGCAGTAAAAACGGCGTTTGCCTGGCTAACCCAGACTGATCCTGCCAAAGCCGACGCCGCTGCTCGTAAGGCCTATGAAGGCGACGGCCTGACCACTGACGGCGAGCGCCGCGAAAGTCCCGCGCTCGCCCGGCAGTTTGCTGACTATGACGCACTGATTGCCGACGAGACCTTCGCCGATTGGTGCAACGCCTTGTACAAGCCAATGCTGGAAGCCCCTTGGCGCTCATTGACCAGCGAGGAGCCGTGCTCATGACCAGCCAGACACCGTTGGCCCTGGCGTTCCCGCTGCGCGGCAGTCAACTGATCGAGGCCAGTGCCGGGACCGGCAAGACCTTCACTATTTCCGCGTTGTACCTGCGTCTGGTCTTGGGCCACGGCGGGGAATCGAGCGGATTTGGACGTGAACTGTTACCGCCGCAAATCCTCGTAGTGACGTTCACCGACGCCGCGACCAAAGAGCTGCGCGAACGTATTCGAACGCGTCTTGCCGAAGCCGCACGATTTTTTCGCGATGAAACACCGGCGCCGGATGCCCTGATTGCAGAGCTGCGTGAACAGTACCTTCCCGAGCAGTGGTCCGGATGCGCAAACCGTCTGGACATCGCTGCTCAGTGGATGGACGAAGCAGCTGTCTCGACCATCCACAGTTGGTGTCAGCGCATGTTGCGCGAGCACGCGTTCGACAGTGGCAGCCTGTTTACCCAGACCCTGGAAACCGATCACAGTGATTTGCTCGGCGAGGTTCTGCGCGACTACTGGCGATTGTTTTGTTACCCGATGCAAGGCGATGCGCTGAATTGGGTGCGCGGTAATTGGGGCGGGCCCGCAGCCCTGTTGCCGCGAGTTCGTGGTTTGTTCGCCAGTGAGCGCCACAGTGCTGAAGGCAAAGAGCCTGTCGAGCTGATCACTGAGTGTCTGCAAGAGCGACGAGCCGCATTGCTCGAACTCAAAATGCCTTGGCGTCAATGGGCGGACGAGTTGCTTGCCATCTGTCATGAGGGCGTCGCGAGTAAAAGCGTCGACGGTCGGAAGATGCAGGCACGCTATTTCGAACCCTGGTTCGAAAAGATAAAAGCTTGGGCCGAAGATGAATTACTCGAACAGTTGGATATTGGCACTGGCTTCACTCGCCTGACGCCTGATGGCATGGCTGAGGCGTGGAAAAAGGGCGAAGTGCCCAATCACCCGGGACTGGACGCAATGCCTGGCCTCAAGGCCAGTCTCGACAGTTTGCCAACCCCCGATGCGGCAGTCCTGCAGCATGCCGCTCAGTGGGTAGGCGCGCGGTTCGAGGAGGAAAAACGTCGCCGCGCGGAAATGGGTTTCGATGACATGCTGTTGCGCCTCGATGCCGCGTTGCAAGCCGAGGGCGGCGAACGTTTGGCAACCCTGATCCGCGAGCAATTTCCGGTAGCGTTGATCGACGAGTTCCAGGATACCGACCCGGTTCAGTACCAGATCTTCGAAAGCATCTATCGCATCGAGGACAACAATCCTGAATGCGGCCTGTTCCTGATCGGCGACCCGAAGCAGGCGATCTACGCCTTCCGTGGTGCCGACATCTATACCTACCTGCGTGCCCGCCAGGCCACCACTGGCCGGCTGCATACCCTGGGCACCAACTTCCGTTCCAGTCATGGCATGGTCGATGCGGTGAACCATGTGTTCGAGCGCGCCGAGTCGCGGGAAGCGGGGCGGGGCGCATTTCTGTTTCGTGAAAAAAGTGGCGAAAATCCGGTGCCGTTCCTGCCGGTCGCCTCCCAGGGCCGCAAAGAAGTTCTGCAGGTTAAGGGTCAGGTTGTACCCGCTCTGAACATCTGGCATCTGCCCGCCGAACAACCATTGTCCGGTGCCGTTTACCGACAGCAATTAGCCGCTGCTTGCGCCAGCGAAATCACTGCTTTGCTCAATGGCGGGCAACAAGGCCAGGCGGGTTTCATCCAGGACGGCAAGGACTTCAAAGGTTTGCTGCCAGCGGATATTGCGATCCTGGTACGTGACGGCAAAGAGGCCCAGGCCGTGCGCGCCGAACTCACGGCCCGGGGCGTGCGCAGCGTGTATCTGTCGGACAAGGACTCGGTGTTCGCCGCACAGGAAGCTCACGACCTGCTGACCTGGCTCAAGGCTTGCGCCGAGCCGGATGTCGAGCGTCCGCTGCGAGCGGCGTTGGCCTGTATCACGCTGAATCTGTCGCTGGCTGAGCTGGAACGCTTGAATCAGGACGAGTTGGCGTGGGAAGCGCGGGTCATGCAGTTCCGCGGTTATCGCGAACTCTGGCGCAAACAGGGTGTGCTGCCGATGCTGCGTCGCTTGCTGCATGACTTCCAGCTACCACAGGCGCTGATCGCGCGAAGCGACGGCGAGCGTGTGCTGACCAACCTGTTGCACTTGTCCGAACTGCTGCAACAGGCGGCCGCCGAACTCGATGGCGAGCAAGCATTGATCCGGCATTTATCCGAACACCTGGCGTTGTCCGGCCAGGCTGGCGAAGAGCAGATACTGCGTCTGGAGAGCGACGAGCAACTGGTCAAGGTCGTGACGATTCACAAGTCCAAGGGGCTTGAGTATCCGTTGGTGTTCCTGCCGTTCGTGTGTTCGGCGAAGCCGGTCGACGGCAGCCGCTTGCCGCTGCATTACCACGACGAGACCGGCAAGGCCCAGGTGACGTTGAAGCCGACACCCGAGTTGATCGCGCTGGCCGATCATGAGCGCCTGGCCGAGGATCTGCGCTTGTTGTATGTGGCCTTGACCCGTGCACAACATGCCTGTTGGCTCGGTGTTACGGACCTCAAGCGCGGCAATAACAACAGCTCGGTGCTGCACCTTTCGGCACTGGGTTATTTGCTGGGCGGTGGTGCGCCATTGACCGAATCGGCGGGGTTGACGCGTTGGCTTGAAGACTTGCAGCAGGACTGTCCGGCGCTGAACTACAGTGAAATGCCTGAAGAAACCGTCGAGCATTACCACCCGCCGCAAAACGATGCGACGTTGCTTGCCCCGCTGATACCCAAACGCAAGGCCAGCGAAAACTGGTGGATTGCCTCCTACAGCGCCCTGCGCATTGGCGACAGCCTGAGCGTGGGCAGTGACGAAGCACCGGAAAACCCGCAAGCGCAAAAGCTGTTTGACGACGAGCGCCTTGACCCGGAAGCGCCGCGAGAGGTGGTCGCTGGCGGTGCCGATATCCATCGCTTCCCTCGGGGTCCGAACCCCGGCACCTTTCTCCATGGTTTGCTTGAATGGGCCGGTAACGAAGGTTTTGCCGCCACGCCACAAGCCGTGGAAGATGCCATTGCCCGTCGCTGCAACCGTCGTGGTTGGGAAGGCTGGATCACCACGCTGAGCGATTGGCTGCAGCATCTGCTCAAGTCCCCGCTGCACATCGGTGCCGGACAGGCGCCAGTGATATTCGAGCAATTGACCCAGTACCGCGTCGAGATGGAATTCTGGTTCGCCAGCCATAAAGTCGATGTGCTCAAACTCGACGAACTGGTCCGCCAATACACCCACAACGGCGTTGCCCGTGTTGCAGCCGAACCGGTGTTGCTCAATGGCATGTTCAAAGGTTTCATCGATCTGACGTTCGAACATGATGGTCGCTATTACGTCGCCGATTACAAATCCAACTGGCTGGGCGTCGATGACATGGCCTATACCGAGCAAGCCATGGAGCAGTCGATTCTGGACAATCGCTACGACCTGCAATACGTGCTGTACCTGTTGGCCCTGCATCGCCAGCTCAAGGCGCGGCTTGCCGATTACGATTACGACCGGCACGTCGGTGGGGCGCTGTATCTGTTCCTGCGTGGCACCCGCGCATCCAGTCAGGGCGTGTATTTCGCCCGTCCGCCAAGAGAACTGATCGAGCGTCTTGACCGGCTGTTCCAGGGCAAGCCAGAACCCAAGGCCGAACCCGCCTGGGAACAGGGAGTACTGCTATGAGTCGCACCTTCGCCGATTTGCTGCCGACGCCATTGGCAGCGGAAAGTCTGGCGAGTCTGGCACCGTTGAGTCGCGCCGATGACTTGTTGCTGCTGCTCACCCGTTGGGTAGAGCGGGGCTGGTTGCGAGCGCTGGACAAGGCCTTCGTTGCGTTCTTGCACGAACTCGCTCCCGACGATGACCCTCTGGTGCTGCTGGCTGCGGCATTGACCAGTCACCAATTGGGCCACGGCCATGTCTGCCTGGATCTGTTCGAAACCCTGAAAGAGCCTGACTTCGCACTGTCATTGCCGCCGGAAGGCGATCTGCAAAGTGGCGCGATGCTGCTGCCATCACAATTGCTCGAGGCGCTGGACGGCGCCCATTGGTGCAAGGTACTGGCCGCCAGCAATCTGGTCGCATTGGCAGCCGACAGGCGTGAAACGGCTCAACAAAGGCCGTTGGTACTGTCGGGAAAACGCCTTTATCTGCGCCGCTATTGGGCTTACGAGCGGCGTATCGATGACGCCCTGCGTGTGCGTCTGGCCGAACACGAAACCACACCGAGTGATCTGCCCCAACGTCTTGTCGGTCTGTTCGGCCAGGCCAAGCCTGGCGAGGTGATCGACTGGCAGAAACTCGCGTGTGCCTTGGCGACCCGCAGTGCCTTCAGCATCGTCACCGGCGGCCCGGGGACGGGGAAGACCACCACGGTCGTGCGCTTGCTGGCATTGCTTCAGGCACCGGCGGTGGAGGCTGGCAAACCACTGCGCATTCGGCTCGCCGCCCCCACCGGGAAAGCTGCGGCACGGTTGACGGAGTCCATCAGCCAACAAGTCCGCACGCTGGAAGTCGCTGAAGCCGTGCGAGATAAAATTCCGTCAGACGTGACCACCGTGCACCGTCTGCTCGGCAGTCGGCCCGGTACGCGACATTTCCGGCACCACGCCGGTAACCGTTTGCCGCTGGATGTGCTGGTGGTGGATGAAGCCTCAATGATCGACCTGGAGATGATGGCCAATCTTCTCGACGCGATGCCGGCCCATGCACGACTGATTCTGCTGGGTGACAAGGACCAACTGGCCTCGGTCGAGGCCGGCGCTGTGCTGGGTGATCTGTGCCGCGACGCCGAGGCCGGTTGGTATAGCCCGCAGACGCGTCAGTGGCTGGAAACGGTCAGTGGTGAAAATCTCGCAGCCAGTGGTTTGCAAGAAGACACTCAGGGGACTCATCCGCTGGCCCAGCAAGTGGTGATGCTGCGTCACTCGCGCCGGTTCGGCGAGGGAAGCGGCATTGGCCAACTGGCGCGCTGGGTCAACCGGCAACAACCCGAAGAGGCTCGGCAGCTGCTGGCGACTGGAAGCCACGGCGATGTATTTTTCCTGCCCCTCAAGGGTGAACAGGACCGGGCGCTGGAGCGCTTGTTGCTGGAAGGTCATGGTGAGGGGCCGCAAGGCTACCGGCATTACCTCAGCCTGCTGCGCCACCTGCGGCCATCGCCCGATAGCTCGCTTGAGGATTCACGCTGGACCGATTGGGCACGCCAGGTGCTGCAAGCCTTCGACGCCTTCCAGTTGTTGTGTGCCGTTCGCAAAGGGCCATGGGGGGTGGAGGGCTTGAATCAGCGCGTGACCGATGCGTTGCTCAAGGCCCGGTTGATCGACAGCAATCAGCAGTGGTACGAAGGCCGGCCGGTGCTGATGACCCGTAACGACTATGGCTTGGGTTTGATGAACGGCGACATCGGCATCGCCCTCAAGCTGCCGGAGCGCGATGGCCCCGAGGCGGGTCGTCAGGTATTGCGCGTGGCCTTCCCGCGCAATGATGGCCAGGGTGGCGTGCGTTTTGTCCTGCCGAGCCGGCTCAATGATGTCGAAACCGTGTACGCCATGACCGTACACAAATCCCAGGGCTCCGAGTTTGCACATACGGCGTTGATTTTGCCGGACGCCCTGAACCCGGTTCTGACCAAGGAGCTGATCTATACCGGCATTACCAGGGCCAAGGACTGGTTCACATTGATCGAGCCACGTGCCGGAGTGTTTGAAGAGGCGGTGCGACGCAAGGTCAAGCGGTTGAGCGGGTTGATGCTGGAGTTGGAAGAGGCCGTCGAGCCGAGGCAATAAATGGCGGCGGCACCGGACGCCGGAAACTGTCCGAAGTGCCGTCGTACGTGGCCTCGCTGGTGTTTCAGCGCTGTGCTATCGTTGCGGCACCCTCCCGTTACGACCGAAGAGAATCCCTGCATGAAGGTGGCTGTCTGGATGACAGAGTGCGTTGCTGGCTGCAAGCAGGCCGTACTTGCAGGCTTTCTCTGTTTGCTGAGCGGCTTCGTTTTCGCTCAAACGCAAACGCCACCAGGCATGGCCGACCAGCGCGCCAAATCGGTCACGCAGGTTGTACTTGGGATACTCAGCTATGCCCGCTGGCCAGTTGAGCCCGCACAACTTCGTTTGTGCATCGTCGGCCCTACCGAATACACCGACGACCTGGTCAAGGGCACCACCCAGGCCACTGGCCGACCCGTTACCGTGCGCCGCCTGCTGGCCGACAACCCATCCATTGTCAGTGAGTGCGACGCGGTGTACATCGGCAAACTGACCAGCGAAGAGCGCAGCCGGTTGTTCGCTTCGCTGAGTGGGCATCCGGTGTTGAGCATCAGCGAAAGCGACGATCAATGTACCGTCGGCAGTCTGTTCTGTTTGCGTGTCGGCGATGAACAAGTGTCCTTTGAGGTCAACCTCGATTCCGTCGCCCGTAGCGGCGTGCGAATTCACCCAAGTGTGCTGCAACTGTCCCGCCGCAAACCGGCGGCGCCATGAGTCTATTCAAGCCGGGCAGTCGTCCGACCTTGCGTTCGGTCATTGGCCGCGGTCATTTGATCGTCGCGCTGGTCGGCGTGGCCATGGCCAGCATCTCGCTGACGCTGCTCGGCGTCCTGGCGTTGCGGGTCTATGCCGACCACAACCTGCATTTGATTGCGCGCTCCATCAACTACACCGTGGAAGCGGCGGTGGTGTTCAACGACAAAGCCGCCGCCACTGAAGCGCTGGCACTGATCGCCTCCACCGAAGAAGTGGCGGATGCCCAAGTGCTGGACTTGCAAGGCAAGTTGTTGGCGCGTTGGCAGCGACCGGAAACCGGATTGTTCTCTGATCTCGAAATGCAGATGGCCAAAGCCTTTCTGGAAGAACCCATCAGCATGCCGATCATCCATCAAGGTCAGGAAATCGGCAGCACTCTGCTGATCGGCCACGGCGGCAGCCTGATGCGCTTCTTGCTCAGCGGTCTGATGGGCATCGTTCTGTGCACCGCCGCCAGTGCCTGGGTAGCGCTTTATCTGGCTCGCCGACAACTGAGCGGGATCACCGGTCCGCTGCGCAGTCTGGCGTTCGTGGCGCACGCTGCGCGCAGCGAACGAGCCTTCGACCAGCGTGTGCCGCCCGCCGACATCGCCGAACTCGATAACCTGGGCAATGACTTCAATGCCCTGCTCGATGAACTCGAATCCTGGCAAACCCACCTGCAAAGCGAGAATGAAACCCTCGCCCACCAGGCCAGTCATGACAGCCTCACCGGGTTGCCGAACCGGGCGTTTTTCGAAGGACGATTGATTCGTGCACTACGCAACGCCAACAAGCTCAACGAGCGGGTAGCGGTGCTGTTTCTCGACAGTGACCGGTTCAAGGAAATCAACGACACCTTCGGTCATGCCGCTGGCGATGCAGTGTTGGTCGCAGTCGCCAATCGGGTTCGCGCGCAACTGCGCGAAGAGGATCTGGTGGCGCGTCTTGGGGGGGACGAGTTTGCTGTCCTGCTGACACCGCTGCACAAGACCGAAGACGCCGAGCGGATTGCCGATAAAATCATTGCCAGCATGGAAGTGCCGATCCCGTTGCCGGGTCATACTCAGGTTTTGACTTCTCTGAGCATCGGCATTGCCGTGTACCCGGATCATGGTGCTACACCGGGTGCCCTGCTCAATGCTGCCGATGCGGCCATGTACCAGGCCAAACGCTTTTCCAGAGGTGCACAGCACACGTCAGGGTCGGAGCACCCTGTCGCCGATGTTCAAACCAGGAGCTAATGTTCGTGTTCTCATTCAATCTGCGATTTCTTGCGATCCCTTTGTTCATGGCTTTGCTGGCACTGACCGGTTGCCAGACGGCACCACAAAAAGGTTTGAGTCCGGCACAGGTTGCAGTGCTGCAACAGCAAGGTTTCGAGTTGACCGACGAGGGCTGGGCGTTTGGCTTGTCCGGCAAAGTGTTGTTTGGCAGTGATGTCGAAAGCCTGAATCCGCAGAGCACCGAGATCGTCGAGCGCATTGGCAAGGCGTTGCTGGGTGTCGGGATCGATCGGGTGCGGGTTGATGGTCACACCGATGCGTCGGGCAAAGAGACCTACAACGAACAGCTGTCCCTGCGCCGCTCGAACAGCGTCGGCAAGGTCCTGATCGCGGTTGGCATGAAAGAGCAGAATATCCAGCTAAGGGGCTTTGGCAGCAGTGAGCCGGTAGCCTCCAACGACAACGCGGCCGGTCGAACCGAAAACCGCCGGGTGTCGATTGTGGTGAGCGCCGACTGATCGGCCGATCCTCTTTTTAACTATTCTTTTTGGGGGAATTCATACCCCCGTAGATGAACGGAACACATGGAAAAAATAATAAATTACTGCCGCAACCACTTCTGGAAAAAATGGCTTCGCCAGCATAAATGCAAGATCGCTGGCGGGGTGTCATCGCTTAACGCCAAAACCACGTTGCTGGTGGAAGAGAATGTTTCGCTCGGTCATGTGGTGGTCGGCACCAAACGGTTGAGCATTGGTGCCCACACTTACATTCGAAGTGGTTGCGTGCTGTCCGCGGTGTCCTCGATAGGACGGTTTTGTTCGATTGGAAATGACTGCTACATCGGACAGGACAAAAATACCCACCCGTCCGATTGGGTCAGTTCGCACCCCTTCCAATTTACCCGTACAAAACTGTCCTTCGAACCAGAGATCGTTGATGTAACGATCGGCGACGACGTCTGGATCGGACATGGCGCCATGATCATGGAAGGTGTCACGGTGGGCACGGGGGCTATCATCGCCACCCGCGCACTGGTTGCCCACGATGTGCCGCCCTATGCGGTAGTCGCCGGGATTCCGGCGAAAGTCATCAAGTATCGGCACCCGCCAGAGGTGGTGGCGCAGTTACTTGATAGCCGATGGTGGGAATGTAATGTCGATTTCCTTCTGAGCTTGCGCCTGGACGATCCCCGTTCTGCTTTGCCGATCATTGCCGATTCGCGCAGCGCCAATCAGGTTGTTTACAAGCAGGTGGAAGTCACCCGCAAAGGCTGCCAATTAGTCAGCACACTCGGATTAGCTGCTCCGACGTTCAGTCTGCAAACCGAAGATCCCGCGTCTCGCCCAGTAACAACGGGCCATTCAGTTCAGTGACCTCCCTGATGTAATCCCACAACAGGGTGATCCGCTTGAGCTTGCGCAGGTCCTCGCGGCAGTACATCCAGAACTGCCGGGTGATGTTGATTTCCTCCGGCAGCACCGGCAGCAACCGCGGATCCTGAGCCGCGAGGAAGCACGGCAGAATCGCCAGCGAACGCCCTTGCTGCGCAGCCACGAACTGCGCAATCACGCTGGTGCTGCGCAAGTTGGCGCTGGCGCCGGGCAGCACGTTCGCCAGGTACAGCAGCTCCGAACTGAAGGCCAGGTCGTCGACATAACTGATAAATGAATGCTTGCCCAAGTCCGCCGGGCGCCGGATCGGTGGGTGTTTGTCCAGATAGTCCTGGGTCGCGTACAGCTGCAACCGGTAGTCGCAGAGTTTGCAGCAGACGTACGGGCCATGCTCCGGACGTTCCAGGGCGATGACGATGTCCGCCTCGCGTTTGGACAGGCTGATGAAGTGCGGCAGCGGCAGGATGTCCACCGAGATCGCCGGGTAGGCGTCGACGAAATGGCTCAGTTGCGGGGTGATGAAAAAGCTGCCGAAACCTTCGGTGCAACCCATCCGCACATGACCGGACAACGCCACGCCGGAACCGGAAACCTGTTCGCACGCCATGTGCAGCGTGCTCTCGATCGACTCGGCGTAACCCAATAAACGCTGACCCTCAGCGGTCAGGACAAAACCGCTGGTCCGGGACTTCTCGAACAACAATGTACCCAATGCCGCTTCCAGCGAGCTGATACGCCGCGACACCGTGGTGTAGTCCACCGCCAGGCGCTTGGCCGCGGTGCTGGCCTTGCGGGTGCGGGCCACTTCGAGGAAAAACTTGAGGTCATCCCAGTTCAGCGAACCTAAAGACGTGATGTTTTTTTGCATGATGGACCGGCTTTTATGTGCGTTCTTATTAGAAGTTTGCACATCTATACTCCAAAAACAGTCCGACAACCAATTCGCGACACACGCCTCATCTCAAGGCGACTTATCCGCCTTGGCTCCCTGCATAACAACAAGTCCAGGAGACCAGCATGAACGCATCGCTCACGCCCAACGAAACCACTGTCCAGAACGTCAAACTGTTGATCGACGGCGAGTGGGTCGAGTCCCAGACCACTGAGTGGCACGACATCGTCAACCCGGCGACTCAGCAAGTACTGGCCAAGGTTCCGTTTGCCACCGCCTCGGAAGTCGACGCCGCGATCAGCGCCGCCCATCGCGCCTTCCAGACCTGGAAGCTGACGCCGATCGGCGCCCGCATGCGCATCATGCTCAAGCTCCAGGCGTTGATCCGCGAACACTCCAAGCGTATCGCCGTGGTGCTCAGCAACGAACAGGGCAAGACCATTGCCGACGCTGAAGGCGATATTTTCCGAGGCCTGGAAGTCGTCGAACACGCGTGCTCCATCGGCAGCCTGCAAATGGGCGAGTTCGCCGAGAACGTCGCGGGCGGCGTCGATACCTACACCCTGCGTCAGCCAATCGGTGTTTGCGCCGGTATCACCCCGTTCAACTTCCCGGCGATGATTCCGCTGTGGATGTTCCCGATGGCCATCGCCTGCGGCAACACCTTCGTGCTCAAGCCGTCCGAACAGGACCCGATGTCGACCATGCTGCTGGTGGAGCTGGCGATTGAAGCAGGCGTTCCGGCGGGCGTGCTCAACGTGGTTCACGGCGGCAAGGACGTGGTGGACGCGCTCTGCACCCACAAAGACATCAAGGCGGTTTCCTTCGTCGGTTCGACTGCCGTCGGTACTCACGTTTATGACTTGGCCGGTAAGCACGGCAAGCGCGTGCAATCGATGATGGGCGCTAAAAACCACGCCGTGGTGCTGCCGGATGCCAACCGCGAACAAGCGCTGAATGCGCTGGTCGGTGCCGGTTTCGGTGCGGCCGGTCAGCGTTGCATGGCAACGTCGGTGGTGGTGTTGGTCGGCGCGGCCAAGCAATGGCTGCCGGACCTGAAAGCGCTGGCGCAGAAACTCAAGGTCAACGCTGGCAGCGAGCCGGGCACGGACGTTGGTCCGGTGATCTCCAAGCGTGCCAAAGCGCGGATTCTGGATCTGATCGAAAGCGGCATCAAGGAAGGCGCCAAGCTTGAGCTGGACGGTCGTGACATCACGGTTCCCGGCTACGAGAAGGGCAACTTTGTCGGTCCGACCCTGTTCTCTGGCGTGACCCCCGAGATGCAGATCTACACCCAGGAAATCTTCGGTCCGGTGCTGGTGGTGCTGGAAGTGAATACGCTCGACGAGGCCATCGCCCTGGTCAACGCCAACCCGTTCGGCAACGGCACGGGCCTGTTCACCCAAAGCGGTGCGGCGGCGCGCAAATTCCAGAACGAAATCGACGTGGGTCAGGTCGGCATCAACATTCCGATTCCGGTGCCGGTCCCGTTCTTCAGCTTCACCGGTTCGCGCGGTTCCAAGCTCGGTGACCTCGGCCCGTATGGCAAGCAAGTGGTGCAGTTCTACACTCAGACCAAGACCGTCACCAGTCGCTGGTTCGATGACGACAGCGTCAACGACGGTGTGAACACCACCATCAACTTGCGTTAAGGAGCCGGACATGAAAATCGCTTTTATCGGTCTCGGCAACATGGGCGCGCCGATGGCGCGCAACCTGATCAAGGCCGGCCACGCGCTGCGACTGGTTGATTTGAACAAAACCGTTCTGGCCGAACTGGAGCAACTGGGCGGCAGCATCAGCGCGACGGCTCGTGAAGCGGCTCAAGGTGCAGAGCTGGTGATCACCATGCTGCCCGCCGCTGTGCACGTGCGCAGCGTGTGGCTGGGTGAAGACGGCGTGCTGGCGGGGATCGCCAAAGGCGTGCCGGCCGTGGATTGCAGCACCATCGACCCGCAAACCGCGCGTGATGTGGCGACGGCCGCGGCCAAGCAAGGCGTGGCCATGGCCGATGCGCCGGTGTCGGGTGGCACTGGCGGTGCAGCAGCCGGGACCCTGACCTTCATGGTCGGCGCTACGCCTGAACTGTTCGCCACCCTGCAACCGGTGCTGGCGCAGATGGGGCGCAACATCGTCCATTGTGGCGAGGTCGGCACCGGGCAAATCGCCAAGATCTGCAACAACCTGCTGCTGGCGATCTCCATGGTTGGTGTCAGCGAGGCCATGGCGCTGGGTGATGCACTGGGGATCGACACTGGCGTGCTGGCCGGGATCATCAACAGTTCCACGGGGCGTTGCTGGAGTTCGGAGATGTACAACCCGTGGCCGGGCATCGTCGAAACGGCACCTGCGTCGCGCGGGTATACCGGTGGTTTTGGTGCCGAGCTGATGCTCAAGGATCTGGGGCTTGCCACGGAAGCGGCACGTCAGGCGCACCAACCGGTGGTGCTTGGCGCGGTGGCCCAGCAGTTGTATCAGGCGATGAGCCAGCGCGGGGAAGGGGGTAAAGACTTCTCGGCGATCATCAACAGCTATCGCAAACCGCAATAACGACCTGCTTCAACCTGTGGGAGCGAGCCGGCTCCTACAGGTGTGTGCGCATCGACATTTACCGGGAAATCACGTCGGGTGATCTCCCGGTTTTTTTGCATCAGGCAAACACGAAATACTTGCGCACGGTTTCAACCACTTCCCACGTGCCTTTCATCCCCGGCTCGATGACGAAAATATCACCGGCACGCAGATGGATCGGCTCTTTTCCTTCCGGGGTGATGATGCAGTAACCCTCGCGGAAATCGCAGTATTCCCACTTCACGTATTCCACATACCACTTGCCCGGCGTGCAGATCCAGGTGCCCATGATCTTGCTGCCGTCTTCGCTGGTGTAGGCGTTGAGGTTGACGGTGTGCGGATCGCCTTCGAGTTTTTCCCATTTGCAGGCGTCGAGCACTGGCAGCGGGTGGGTGTCGCGAAGAACGGTAATCGGTGCGGACATGATGACTCCGAGCGTGATGGAGAACTGAAGTCGCACCCTATCGGGCTTGGTGCGGCGTCAGTTGTCTGTGCTCGACATCGAGGTATCCAGAAACGCTGGATTCACTGCGCTCGCCATAAAAAACGCCCCGGTATTCATCGAATGCCGGGGCGTTTTTTTTACGCGATTACTGAGTCACTGACAGCTTTCGGTGCCTGGCCATGCGCAACCGATAGCAACCGTAGATGAGCAACACCCACACCGGCATGGCGTACACCGAGGCGCGCACCGGCGGGATCATCCAGATAACGCAGATGATCACGGCCATGAACGCCAGGCACAGGTAGTTGGTGTACGGCGACCAGAAAGCCTTGAAGCCTGGCACGATGCCGCGCTGGACCATGGCCTTGCGGAATTTCAAATGCGTGAGGCTGATCAGCGCCCAGTTGATCATCAAGGACGCGACCACCAGGGCAAACAACAACTCAAGCGCTTCGTGCGGCGCGACGTAATTGACCAGCACCGCCAGCATCGTGATCAACGCCGAAACGCCCAGTGCCAGCAACGGCACGCCCTGCTTGTTCAACTTCATCAGCACTTTGGGGGCGTCGCCCTGTTCGGCCAGGCCGTAGAGCATGCGGCTGTTGCAGTACACGCCGCTGTTGTAGACCGAAAGCGCGGCGGTGAGCACCACGAAGTTGAGGATCTGCGCGGCGGTGTCGCTGCCGATCAGGGCGAAAATCTGCACGAACGGACTGCCGCTGTAGGCGTCGCCCGAAGCGCCCAGTGTCTGCAGCAGTTGGTCCCATGGGTACAGCGACAGCAACACGGTGAGGGCGCCGACGTAGAAGATCAGCACTCGGTAAACCACCTGGTTGATGGCCTTGGGAATGACCTTGCGCGGTTCGCTGGCTTCAGCGGCGGTGATGCCGACCAGCTCCAGGCCGCCGAAGGAGAACATGATGAACGCCATCGCCATCAGCAAACCGTTGGTGCCATTGGGGAAGAAACCGCCGTGGCTCCACAGGTTGCTCACCGATGCTTGCGGGCCGCCGGTGCCGCTGAACAGCATGTAGCAGCCCAGCAGGATCATGCCGATGATCGCCACGACCTTGATGATCGCGAACCAGAATTCCATTTCGCCGAAGACTTTGACGTTCAGCGTATTGATCAGGTTGACCAGCACGAAGAACACCGCCGCGCTGACCCAGGTGGGCACTTCCGGCCACCAGAACTGCACGTACTTGCCGACGGCCGTCAGCTCGGCCATGCCGACCAGCACATACAGCACCCAGTAGTTCCAGCCGGACAGGAAACCGGCAAAGCCGCCCCAGTAGTTGTGCGCGAAGTGGCTGAACGAGCCGGCCACGGGTTCCTCGACAATCATTTCGCCCAGTTGGCGCATGATCAGGAACGCGATGAAACCGGCAATCGCATAGCCGAGGATCATCGACGGTCCGGCGGACTTGAGCACTCCGGCGGAGCCCAGGAACAGCCCCGTACCAATGGCGCCGCCCAATGCGATCAGTTGAATGTGCCGATTTTTCAACCCCCGCTTGAGCGTTGCCTGTTGCAAGATTTCATCCGCCATCTGGTTCCCTTTTGGTTGTTGTGGCCAGGCTTGATTTGAAAGGGCAGATATTACTCTTCGCGGCCTTCGTCATACAGGTGCCTGTTGGGCCAAACACTGGTTTTCAAAGGCTCCCGGCCCTGTTTGCAGCGCACAACGCGTCGAGCAAGGCTCTGGCGTAACCGGGCAGGCCAGCAAACGAGCGGGCGCACAGCAGCAGTTTGCGCTGCGCCCAGGTTTCCTGCAGGGCAACGTGCTTGAACGGTTGATCGACGGCCCGACGCTCGATCGCCGCCAACGGCACAATCGCCAGCCCGGCGCCGCGAGCGACCATGCGAATCACCCCGTCGAAGCCTTCCGCCCGGATGCGGATTTGCATGCGCACGCCCGCGTGCAGCGCCTGTTCTTCGAGGTACACCGCCAGCGCGCTGTTGGCGCTCAGGCCGACGTAATCGTGATGCAGCGTCTCGCTGAAGCTCGGTGTTGCGCCGTCAGCCAATGGATGCCCGAGTGGCATGATCAGCACCAGCGGATCGTTGCGAAAGGGCTGGGATTCGAGGGCGTGGGTGTCTACGGCGTCGGAGACGATGCCAAGGTCCGCCGCACCCTGATGCAGTGCATGGACGATGCGCAGGCTCGGCAATTCCTGCAGATCAATGTCGAGGTTGGGATGGCGGCAGAGGAAGTCCGCCAGCACTTCCGGCAGGTACTCGGTGATTGCCGTGGTGTTGCATAACAAACGCACCTGACCTTTGACGCCTTTGGCGTATTCGGCCAGGTCCTGCTGCATGCGGTCGGCGTGTTGCAGTAGTAGTCGGGCGTGTTGCGCCAGGGCTTTTCCGGCGGACGTGGGGGTGACGCCGCGACGACCGCGTTCCAGAAAGTCGATGCCGAGCGAAGCCTCCATCGCGCGGATTCGCGCGCTCGCCGCCGCCAGGGATAAATGGCTGCGCACGGCGCCGGCGGTGATGTTGCCGGTTTCGAGGATGTTCAGATAGAGGCGTAGGTCGGTGAGGTCGAAGTGCATGGGTACAGCCTCGGGAGGTGTGTTGACTGGGCAGCCGCCTTCGCGGGCAAGCCTCGCTCCTACACGATTTGCGCAACCCCTGTAGGAGCGAGGCTTGCCCGCGAAGGCGTCAGCAGCAACAACGAAATCGTCAGCCTCTATCAAAACAAGAGACATACTCAGTATATGGCGAATTTTCACACGGCCAATCCAGGCGCAGGATCAGCCCATGAATACACTCGCCACGTTCTACCAAAACCTTGGCTTGGCCCTTTCTCTGCTGGTCATCGCCACCTTCCTCCTGGCCGGCATGATCAAAGGCGTGATCGGCCTAGGCCTGCCAACCATCGCCATGGGCTTGCTCGGTCTGGCTATGGCGCCGTCGCAGGCTGCGGCGCTGCTGATCATTCCGGCGACCCTGACCAACGTCTGGCAATTGGCATTCGGCGGGCATTTGCATGGGTTGGTCAGGCGGCTGTGGCCGATGCTGCTGGCAATCTTCATCGGCACCGGTGCCGGGACGGTTTGGATTGGCATGGCGGGTGGTCATTGGGTGGTGCGGGGGTTGGGCGCGGCATTGCTGCTCTATGCGTTGAGCGGTTTGTTCCTGCCGACTTTGCGCGTCAGCCGTCAGACCGAGCGCTGGCTCGGTCCGCTGTGCGGCGTGCTGACCGGCGTCATCACTTCCGCCACCGGCGTCTTCGTGATTCCGGCGGTGCCGTATCTGCAAGCACTGGGTTTGAACAAGGATGAGCTGGTGCAGGCGCTGGGCCTGTCGTTCACCGTATCGACCCTCGCCCTCGCCGCCGGCCTGTTGTGGCGCGGGGCGCTGGGCGGTGGCGAATTGAGCGCGTCATTGCTGGCGCTGATCCCGGCGGTGCTCGGCATGTTGCTCGGGCAATGGCTGCGCCAGCGGATCAGCGCCGTGCTGTTCAAACGCGTGTTCTTCATCGGCCTCGGTGTGCTCGGCGGCCACTTGCTGATCAGCGGGTAGCGGACGACGGGCTGAGCATCTCGATGGCACGGATATCGAAATCCTGTTCCAGGAATTCGTCGCGCTGTTCGAGGAACTGCTTCATGTGCGGCAGGTTCGAGTGCACGTCGAGGTGCGCCTGGGATTGCCAGATCTCGAAGAAGATAAACAGCGTCGGGTCCTGTTTGTCGCGCAGCATGTGGTATTCGATGCAGCCTGGCTCGGCACGACTCGCTTCGACATAGCCGCGGAAGAACGCTTCGAAGGCGTCGGATTTTTCCGGGCGGGTTTTGGCGTGCAGGATGAAGCCTTGTATTTCACTCATCAGGAGTCTCCTCAAAGTCAGAATCGGCGCCAGTTTATGGCAACAATCGCCTGTTGATTCGTGCGTATAGGTCAAATGAATTTTGCGAATTCAGGACTTATTCCGCGCGAGGCCGGTCGCTAACCTGCCGCCATCCACTTTCTGACCCTTCCGAGATTCCTCATGAAAAAAGTACTGTTGCTCAATGGCGGCAAAAAGTTTGCGCACTCTGATGGCCGCTACAACACCACCCTGCATGAAGCCGCATTGAGCGTGCTGGATCGCGGCGGCGTTGACATGAAAACCACCTTCATCGACGAGGGCTATGACGTCGCTGAAGAAGTTGCCAAATTCCTCTGGGCCGACGTGATCATTTATCAAATGCCGGGCTGGTGGATGGGCGCGCCGTGGACTGTGAAAAAGTACATCGACGAAGTCTTCACCGAAGGCTACGGCAGCCTATACGCCAGTGACGGCCGCACCCGTTCCGATGCTTCGCAAAAGTACGGCAGCGGTGGTTTGGTGCAGGGCAAGCAATACATGTTGTCGCTGACCTGGAACGCGCCGCAGCAAGCTTTCGACGACCCGACCGACTTCTTCGAAGGCAAGGGCGTGGACGCGGTGTACTTCCCGTTCCACAAGGCCAACGAATTCCTCGGCATGACCGGTTTGCCGACATTCCTGGCGGTTGATGTGATGAAACGCCCGAACATCGAAGGTGATGTGGCGCGCTATGAGCAGCACCTGACCAAGGTGTTCGGCCTGAAAGCATAAGGTTCGGCTACTATCGTCATCTGGAATCCGAACCTGTAGGAGCCGGCTTGCCGGCGATAGCAATCCTGAGGACGCCATCGCCAGCAAGCTGGCTCCTACACAAAGCGATAAGGAACACAGGTGAAAGCCAGATCCGATGAGTTGCAGATTTTCGTCTGCGTGATTGAGTGCGGATCGATTTCCGCTGCGGCCGAACAGGTCGGGCAGACGCCTTCGGCGGTCAGCCGCACGTTGTCGCGGCTGGAGGCCAAGCTCGATACCACGCTGATCAACCGCACCACGCGGCGCATGGACCTGACGGAGGAGGGCAAGTATTTCTTCGAGCACGCCAAACTGATTCTCGATCAGATGGAGGAGCTTGAAGAACGCCTCAGTTCACGTCAGCAAACCCCGTCCGGGCGTTTGCGGATCAACGCCGCCTCGCCGTTCATGCTGCACGCCATCGTGCCGTACATCGACGAGTTCCGCCGGCTCTACCCGGACATCCAGCTCGAACTCAACAGCAACGACCTGATCATCGACCTGCTCGAACAAAGCACCGACATCGCCATCCGCATCGGCACGCTGGCCGACTCGACCCTGCACGCCCGCTCGCTGGGTTGCAGCCCGCTGCACATCGTCGCCAGCCCGGCTTACCTTGAGCAACACGGCACACCGTTGGTGGTCGAGGACCTGAGCGGGCACGCGCTGTTGGGCTTCACCCACAATGAAGGCCTCAACCAATGGCCGCTGCGTTATGTGCATGGCGATCGCTGGCCGATTCAGGCGTCGATCAGTGCGTCCAGCGGCGAGACGATCAGGCACTTGGCGCTGGAAGGTCAGGGCATTGCCAGCCTGTCACATTTCATGACCATCGAAGACATCCGTGCCGGGCGCCTGAAAGTGCTGCTGGCGGATTTCAACAGCGGTTATCGCCAGCCGATCAACGCAGTCTATTACCGCAACTCGCAACTGGCCCTGCGGATTCAATGCTTCCTGGACTTTATCCAGGGCAAATTGGCGGTGTACGCGAATGCGGATTTTGAAGGTTGATTCATGACTCCTACGCAAGAGTGAATTGGGTCAACGGGGATTTTTCAGTCGTGATGACTGCTTGATACTCGTTGCATCACTTATTCACGCAGGGAGTTTCTCCATGAACGTATTCGTTACCGGCGCTGCAGGTTTCATCGGCGGCTCCATCGCTACGGGCCTGGTTCGCGCTGGCCACAAGGTCACCGGCCTGGTGCGCAGCAGCGAACAAGCCAATGAGCTGAGCGCGTTGGGCATCACGGCGGTCATCGGCACTCTTGACGACAGCGCACTATTGGCCGAACAGGCCCGCGCTGCCGACGCGGTGATCAATGCCGCCAGCAGCGACCATCGCGGCGCGGTGGAAGCCTTGGTCAATGCCTTGCGCGGTTCCAACAAGGTGTTCCTGCACACCAGTGGTTCGAGCATCGTCGGCGATGCGTCGGGCGGCCAGTTCGGCGACGCCATTTATTACGAAGACACGCTGCCGGAGCCTACTGTCGACAAGGCGGCCCGCGTGGCCATCGACAACCTGATCCTCGACGCGGCGAACGACGGGGTGAACTCGGCGGTCATCTGTAACACGTTGATCTACGGCCATAGCCTGGGCGTCAATCGCGACAGCGTGCAGTTGCCGCGCCTGCTGAAACAGGCACGCAAAAGTGGCGTGGTTCGGCATGTCGGCACCGGCCAGAACATCTGGTCCAACGTGCACATCGAAGACGTGGTGTCCCTGTACCTGCTGGCGCTGACCAAAAACGTACCGGGCACGTTCTATTTCGTTGAGAGCGGTGAAGCGTCGTTCGTCGACATGACCACGGCGATTGCCCAGGCGTTGAATCTCGCTGAGCCGCAAGACTGGCCGCTGAAAGAGGCCGAAGCCGAGTGGGGTTATGAAATGGCCAACTACGGTTTGGGTTCCAACAGCCGGGTGCGCGGCAAGCATGCGCGGGAGTTGCTGGGTTGGGTGCCGAAGCGGACTTCGGTGGTTGAGTGGATTCTTAACGAGATGGTGTGAGTTCGCTTTAGACCGCGTCATCGGTCTTCGCGGGCAAGCCTCGCTTCTACAGGGGTTGTGTCGCTCACAAAATGGGTGAACGACACAACCCCTGTAGGAGCGAGGCTTGCCCGCGAAGGCGTCTTCAGCAGCACCGCAACTGGCCGGGCCGCCCTCAATTCCGTACCATCCGCCCCCTCTTCCCCAGTTGTGTCCAGTCCTCCCCATGAAAGCAAACCGTCTGCGCGCCGATGTCCTGGCCGGGCTCACCACATCCTTCGCCTTGTTGCCAGAATGCATCGCCTTCGCGCTGGTGGCTCACCTCAATCCGCTGATGGGCCTGTACGGCGCGTTCATCATTTGCACCCTGACCGCGCTGTTCGGTGGTCGGCCGGGCATGGTGTCGGGCGCGGCCGGTTCGATGGCCGTGGTGATCGTCGCGCTGGTGGTGCAGCACGGTGTGCAGTACTTGCTCGCGACGGTGTTGCTGGGCGGGTTGATCATGCTGGCGTTCGGGTTGCTGAAGCTCGGCAAACTGGTGCGGATGGTGCCGCATCCGGTGATGCTCGGCTTCGTCAACGGCCTGGCGATCATCATCGCGCTGGCGCAACTGGAACACTTCAAGAGTGGTGACAACTGGCTCAGCGGCTCACCGCTTTATGTGATGAGCGGATTGGTGGCGCTGACGATGGCGATCGTCTATCTGCTGCCGCGACTGACCCGCGCCGTGCCGCCAGCGCTGGTGGCGATTCTGGGTGTCGGTCTGGCGGTGTATCTGCTCGGCTTGCCGACTCGCACCCTGGGCGACATGGCGCACATCGCCGGTGGCTTGCCGACGCTGGCCTTGCCAGACATTCCGTGGACGCTGGACACCCTGCGCATCATCGCCCCTTACGCAATATTGATGGCGCTGGTCGGCCTGCTGGAAACCCTGTTGACCCTGAACCTGACCGACGAAATCACCGAGAGCCGTGGCTTCCCGGATCGTGAGTGTGTGGCGCTGGGCGCGGCCAACATGGTCTCCGGTGTGTTTGGCGGCATGGGCGGCTGCGCGATGATCGGCCAGACCGTGATCAACCTCAGCTCCGGTGGCCGAGGTCGGCTTTCCGGCGTGGTGGCCGGCGTGCTGATTCTGCTGTTCATTTTGTTTTTGTCGCCGCTGATCGAGCGCATTCCGCTGGCCGCACTGGTCGGGGTGATGTTCGTGGTGTCACAGCAAACCTTCGCCTGGGCTTCGCTGCGGGTGGTCAACAAGGTTCCGCTGAACGATGTGCTGGTGATCGTCGCCGTGACGGTCATCACGGTGTTCACCGACCTGGCCACCGCCGTGCTTTGCGGGATCATCATTGCAGCGCTCAACTTTGCCTGGCAGCAGGCCCGCGAGCTGTATGCCGACAGTCACCTCGAAACCGACGGCAGCAAGCTTTACCTGCTGCATGGCACGCTGTTTTTTGCCTCGACTACACCGTTTCTCAACCAGTTCGATCCTGCCAACGACCCGTCGGTGGTGACGATTGATTGTCGTCACCTGAGCTTCGTCGACTACTCGGCCATCGCGGCGCTGAAGACCCTGCGCGAACGTTACGCCAAGGCGGGCAAGCATCTGCGGGTGTTGCACCTGTCTGAGCGTTGCAAGACGTTGCTTAAGCGTGCTCGGGTCAGTCACGACTGATCTATCAATCCTCTGGGCTGCGGCCATTCCCTGTAGGAGCGAGCCTGCTCGCGAAAAACGTTCAGACAACGCGTTGATTCAGGAAGTGCGCGTTATCGTTGACGCCCATCGCGAGCAGGCTCGCTCCCACAGGAAAGCGGATGAAAGTTCGCGTGCCTGATTTTCATATTCACCGACCCCGCATATCTCTGCGCGACAACCCTTACCCCTCTACGAAAATTACTTTCACCTCGTTTGAGTTTCACGCTTCGAAATGTTTTAAGAGTTTCACAAAACTTTCGACGTGACCCTTTCGAGGAGTACCGCATGACCCTGTCCTTCGGCTATTGGCTGCTGGTGTATGCCGCCATCGCCATCATCGCGCTGATCGTTCTGATCGCCCGTTACCGACTCAATCCCTTCATCGTCATCACCCTGGTCTCCATCGGCCTGGCATTGCTCGCCGGCATGCCGCCGTCCGGCGTGG
>NZ_JAGYFZ010000090.1:0-25609 GCF_019946675.1 Pseudomonas sp. BF-B-15 | reverse complement strand
CCCACACCCGAATCCCCCCGCGATTTTGTAGGAGCCAGGCTTGCCGGCGAAGGCGTCCGCCAGATCGCCATCGCCAGCAAGCCGGGCTCCTACAGGTGTGGCGAGAACCTCCAATCCCGAACACACCCCCGATCCGTAGGAGCCGGCTTGCTGGCGATAGCGCCCGCAAGACCGCCATCGCCAGCAAGCCGGGCTCCTACAGGTTTGCCGAGAACCCCGAATCCCGAATCCCCCCGCGATTTTGTAGGAGCCAGGCTTGCCGGCGATGGCGTCCGCCAGATCGCCATCGCCAGCAAGCTGGCTCCTACAGGGTTGGCGTGCGCTGCAAATACGGGCGAGGTCTTATATTTCTAAAGGATATAAATAGATAATTATATATTCCTTTTAATGTCGTTCCGGGAGGTGCACTTTGGGCGCCTGCACATCCGTTCGGATGCGTTCGACATCACACAGGAAGCCGCATCATGACCATCAAAGCGATCAACGTTCGCAACCAGTTCAAGGGTGTCATCAAGGAAATCGTCGAAGGCGAAGTGGTCTCGGAAATCGATGTGCAAACCGCTTCCGGGATCGTCACTTCGGTGATCACCACCCGCTCGGTGCGCGACCTCGAATTGAGGGTGGGCAGCGAAGTCATCGCCTTCGTCAAATCCACCGAGGTCTCGATTGCCAAGCTCTGAATCGACGTTCAAGAAAACGACAGGCCCTGGCTCGCGCGGATCAGGTCATAGGCCTTGCGCGCGATCAGGTTGGCGGTGTTAGGCCGGATCCACAGGTAGTAAGTGACGTCCGGCAGTCGCGGCAATCCATCATTTTCACCCAGCACACGCATGTCCGGGCCGAGCATTTCCATGCTTCGGGGGGTGACCCCCAGTCCCGCGCGCGTCGCCGCTTTAATGCCGATCAGGTTCGACGCCAGGTACGCCTGCCGCCAGGGAATGTTCGCGCGTTCCAGCGCTTCCAGCGCATAGCGCCGATAGATGCTTGGCTCATCCACGAGAATCAGCGGCAAGGGTTCGCCGGGGTTGTGCAGGTATTGCGCCGAGCAAATCCACCACACCGGCGAGGTGCGCAAGGCAAAGCCTTCGAGGTTCGGGTCTTCGCGAGTGGAAATCACCATGTCGACCTTGCCCCGGTGCAGGTCTTCCATCAGGAACGGGCTGCGACCGACGTCGATTTCCAGACGCAAGCGCGGTGCCGAGCGAGCGATGTGGCTGAGGATCGGCGGCAGGATCGTGTCAGCGATGTCATGGGGCGAGCCGATGCGCAACACGCCGCTCAAGCTGCTTTCACGCAGGGAACTCAAGGCTTCGTCGTTGAGCGAGAGCATTTGCCGTGCGTGGCGCAGCAACTGCAGCCCGGCTTCCGTCAGTTGTTTTTGCCGCCCGCGTTTCTCGAACAGATTCACCCCGACCTGTTGCTCCAGGCGTTGCATGTGTTGGGTGACCGACGATTGCGTGCGGTCCAGTTGTGCGCCGGCCTCGGCAAAACTGTGGTGATCCACCACCGCGATGAAAGTGCGCAGCAATTCGAGATCAAGCGTGGGCAGGGTCGACATGGGCGTTTCCAGGGCTGTTTTTACATCACGAGTTTAAACATAAGCATTAAGAATCGTTATGTGTTTTTTCTGAGTTATTCAGTGTGAATGGGGTTTTAAGCAACAAATTCAGGGGTTGTGGCCATTCTGCCTTTCAGCGCTAAACGCCAAGTTATAACGATATTAGATATTTGAATTTCCGTTACACCAACGCTGTACCTAGGATCCCCCACATCAGGTCGGGGGACGCCGATCATCCATGAGGGGGAAAAACCATGCTGTTCGAGCGCACACCTGTAAAACGAATATTGCCTGTGATGTTGGGCGCCCTGGTCTCACTGGCCGCCAGCACGGCTGCCCAGGCTGACGCGACGCTGGACAAGATCGAGCAGCGTCATGCGCTGGCGGTCGGCGTGCTGTTGTCGGGAGGCCCGTTTGGCGGGATTGATCCGGCTACCCAGAAGCCGCGCGGCTTGAACGTCGAACTCGCTCAGGAACTGGGTCGCCAGTTGGGCGCTGAAGTAGAACTGGTGCCTGTCTTGCCGGCCAACCGCGTGCAGTTTTTGCAGCAGGGCAAAGTCGATTTGCTGATCGCCAACATGGAATGGACGGCGGAACGCGGCGAGATTCTCGGTTTTGTGCCGACGCCGTTTTACCGGGTCGGCGGCACCGCGGCGGTGCTCAAGGACAGCAAGATCAGCCGTTGGGAAGACCTCAAGGGGCAGCCGGTCTGCACCTCGCAAGGCAGCAGCTACGTCAAGCCGCTCACCGAGTTGGGCGTCGAGATCAAAGCCTTCAAGAGCTCGTCGGAATCCTTGCTGGCGTTGCGCGGCAATAACTGCGTCGCCGCCGTGCACGACGCCACGCTGGTCAATCCATTGATCGCCGACAGTGCCGAATGGAAAGACTACCGGGCGATCTCCCCGGAACTGAACCCGGCGCCTTCGGTGATCTGGACCCGTCGCGGTGAAAGCGACACCCAGGCCAGGCTCGATCCGATCGTCAAGGAACTGCACCGCAGCGGCTGGCTGATCGAGGCGCAGACCCGCAACCACATCACGCCCGCGTCACCGGCGCTGGTCGAGTTGCAAAAGAAGTTTCAGGCCAACGGCGCCTGATTCTCCTCATCGTCTTCACTACGCCGGCGCATTGCGCGACGGCTGTTCAAGGTAGTCGCGCATGAATCGCTATTTTTCCGTAAAAAACCTGTCCTCGCTGTGCCTGGCCGGCGCTGTCGTGTTGGGCACGAGCCTGGCTCAAGCCGATGCCACGCTGGACAAGATCGAGCAGCGCCACGCCATCAGTGTCGGGGTGATTCTCAGCGGGCCGCCGTTCGGCACCATCGACCCGAAGACGGGCGAGCACCTGGGCTACAACGTCGAACTGGCCAAAGGCGTTGCCAAGGCCTTGGGTGTCGAAGCCAACACCGTCTCGGTCCTGGCGCCGAATCGCGTGCAGTTTTTGCAACAGGGCAAGGTCGACATCCTGATCGCCAACATGCAGTTCACCGACGAGCGCGCCGAGATCCTCGATTACGTGCCCACGCCTTATGAAGAGGTGGGCGGCGCGGCGTTGATTCGCAAAGGCTCGGGCATTACCCAATGGGCCGACCTCAAGGGCAAGCCGGTGTGCGTGTCCCAGGGCAGCAACTTCATCAAGCCGTTGCAGGAAACCTACGGCGCCGAGATCAAGGCGTTCCGCAGCCAGTCCGAGTCGTTGTTGTCGCTGCGCGGCAATGGCTGCGTGGCGGCGGTGCATGTCAGCCCGACCATGCATGCGTTGTTGAGCGATGCCGAGTGGGCCGGTTATGAAATCCCGCTGCCGGGTGATTTGATCCCCTCCAACTCGGTGATCTGGTTGCGTAAAGGCGAGCACGATACCCAGGCGAAACTCGATGCCATCGTGCGCGACTGGCACCGCAGCGGCTGGTTGATCGAGCTGGGCGAGCGCACGGGCATGGCGCCGTCTCAGGCCCTGCGTGACTTGCACGAAAAATATCGCAATGCCGCGCCGCTGGCGGTGCTTCCGTGAGTCTGTTCGCAGACTTGCAGCAACTGCTCGGCGCCAGCCATGTGCAGAGCAGCGAAGAGGCCGCGCCGTACTTGACCGATAAACAGGGCCGTTACGTCGGCCAGGTCATTGCCGCGGTGCACCCGGCCAATACCGAAGAGGTCGCGGCAGTGGTCCGCGCCTGCGTGGCCGCCGATACGCCCGTGGTGGTGCAGGGCGGCAACACCGGGCTGATGGGCGGCGCCACCCCGGACGCCAGCGGCCGTGCGGTGTTGCTGTTACTGGATCGCTTGAACCGGGTGCGCGCCGTAGACACCGACAACGACACGCTGACCGTCGAAGCCGGCTGCATTCTGCAAAACGTGCAGGACGTCGCCCGTGAGGCCGGTCGCTTGTTTCCTCTGAGTCTGGGCGCCGAAGGCAGTTGCACGATTGGCGGTAACCTCGGCACCAACGCCGGCGGCACCGCCGTGTTGCGCTATGGCAATACCCGCGAACTGACGCTGGGACTGGAAGTGGTGACCGCCGAGGGTGAAATCTGGAATGGCTTGCGCGGTCTGCGCAAGGACAACACCGGTTATGACCTGCGCGATCTGTATATCGGCAGCGAAGGCACCCTCGGCATTATCACTGCCGCCACGCTGAAACTGTTCCCGCTGCCCAAGGCGCAAGCCACGGCGTTGCTGGCCTTCGACTCGCTGGCGCAAGCGGTGCAATTCCTGTCCCATGCCCGCGCCGGGTTTGGCGCCAGCCTCACCGCTTTCGAACTGCTCAGTGCCGATTGCCTGGCGCTGCTGCGCGAGCAATTTCCCGAGGGGCCGCAACCTTTTATCGGTGTCAGCCAACCCTGGTTCGCGTTGCTGGAACTCTCGGATAACCACAGCGAAGCTCACGCCCGCGACGCCTTTGAAGTGGTGCTCGGCGATGCGTTCGAAAAGGATTTGCTGGCCAATGCGTTGATCGCCGAAAGCCTCGCACAAAGCGAAGCGCTGTGGCTGTTGCGCGAAAACATGAGCGAGGCGCAGAAACGTGCCGGCCGCAACATGAAGCACGACATCTCGGTGCCGATTTCCCAGGTCGTGGCGTTCGTCAGCCACACCGATGCGCTGTTGCAGGCGCACTTTCCCGGTGTCCGGCATTTCACCTTCGGCCATCTGGGCGACGGCAACCTGCATTACAACGTCGCTCATCCGCTGGATTCGACGGTGGATGCCCACATGGCGAACTACGCGGCGCTCAGCCTGCTGGTTCACGACAGCGCCCATGCCCACGGCGGCTCGATCAGCGCCGAACACGGCATCGGCCAACGCAAGCTGGGCCTGCTGGATCGCTACAAAAGCCCGGTGGAGCTGGATCTGATGCGGCGCATCAAGCAAGCGCTGGACCCGAAAAACCTGCTCAATCCGGGCAAGGTCGTGGAGGTTGCCCAGCCATGACACTAAGACTTTCCAGGCGTGTGCAGCGTGTGTCCTTGTCGGCCAACGCCGCCGCCAAGTCCCGTGCTACCGAATTGCGCGAAGTCGGTCGTGACATTCTCGACCTGACCACCGGCGAGCCGGATTTCGACACGCCTGAACACATCAAGCAGGCGGCGTATGTCGCCATCGCCGCCGGTGCCACCAAGTACACGCCGACGCCGGGCGTGAAGGCTTTGCGACTTGCCGTGCAACGCAAGCTCCAGCGCGAAAACGCCCTGGAGTATTCACTGCCCTCCATCGTGATTGCCAACGGTGCCAAGCAAATCATCTTCAACGCCTTTGCCGCGACCCTCGACGAGGGCGATGAAGTGCTGGTGCCCACGCCGTACTGGCCGTCGTTTCCGGACAGCGTACGTTTCAACGGTGGCGAGCCGGTATTTATCGAATGCGGGCTGGAGCAGGGCTGCAAGCTGACAGCCGCGCAACTGGAGCAACACATCGGCGAGCGCACGCGCTGGTTGATCCTCAACGGCCCTGGCAATCCCAGCGGCGCGGTCTACAGCGCAGCCGAGTTGCAGGCGCTCGCCGAGGTGCTGCGCCGTCATCCGCAGGTGTTGATCCTGCTGGATGAACTCTATGAGCACATTCGTTTCGACGGTCAGCCGCCGCAGAGCCTGCTCAATGTCGCGCCGGATCTGCAAGCGCGCTGCCTGCTGGTCGGCGGTGTGTCCAAGACCTACGCGATGACAGGTTGGCGCATCGGTTTCGGTGCCGGGCCACAACTGTTGACCAGCGCAATGGCGGTCGTGCAGTCGCAATCGACTTCCGGGGCTTCCTCGGTGGGGCAAGCGGCTTCATTGGCGGCCTTTGACGGAGGGCTGGATTTCCTGCCCGAGCACGTTGCGGCTTATCAACTGAGAAGAGATGTGTTGGTGAGCACGTTGCGCGACGTAGACGGTCTCGAAGTGCTTGAGCCTCAGGGCGGCTTCTTTGTGTTTGTGCGCTGCGCCGGTTTGCTGGGGCGTTATCGTCCTGACGGCGTGCGTCTGAACAGCGATGCCGATGTCGTCGAGTATTTGCTGGAGGAGGGCGTGGCCGGGGTGGCGGGCAGTGCCTATGGCCTGTCGCCGTGGTTCCGCCTGTCCATCGCCACCGCGACCGACAGCGTGGCTGAAGCCGGACGCCGCATTGCCCGGGCCTGCGCGCAACTGCGGGGTACGGCATGAGTCACTGGCTGGAGCTTTTCGTCCACTGGAGCGCCGGGTTCGGTCTGAACTACAGCTTTCTGCTGGACGCCTACCAACGCGGCACCCTGGTGCAGGGTGCGCTGACCACGGTGCTGTTGTGCCTGTTCACCATCGTCGGCAGTTTGCTCGCCGGCGTGGGATTGGCGGCGATGCTGACGTCGGGCAAGCCGTGGCTGGCGAAACCGGCGCGGGTGTTCGTCGAAGTCACCCGCAACACGCCGACGCTGGTGCAACTGTATTGCGCCTTCCTGGTGCTGAACATGTTGCTGACCCAGGCCGTCGGCGCGGCGAACCCGCTGACGCCGTTCGCCTGGGTGGTGATCGTGATCTCGCTGCACAAGGGCGCATTCCATGCCGAGGCCTTGCGCGCCGGCATCGAGGCGGTGCCGGGCGTGACGCTGGAAGCGGCCAGTTCCCTGGCGTTCAACGCTCGGCAGTTGTTGTGGAACGTGCAGCTGCCGCTGGCCTTGCGCTTCGCCTTGCCATCGCTGATCAACAACCTGATCGACCTGGTGAAAATGACCGCCGTCGCCTCGGCGATTGCCGTGGGCGATATCACCTACGCGTCGATCATGATCTGGACCCAGAGCGATAACGTGCTGGAACTGATGATCCTGATTCTGAGCTTTTTCGGTCTGCTGAGTTTTATCGTCAATTGTGTGGGGCGCTACCTGGAAGCGCGCCTGAGGATGCCCGGCTATGGCCATTGAATCGTCCGTCACCGCGCCGGTGACCTGGCCGCGGCGGCACGTCGGCAAATTGTTGCTGCTGATCTGCGTTGTGCTCGGGTTGCTGTGGTTGGCCCCGCAAAGCCCGGTGCTCAAGGCGCTGCTGCAATGGTCGCCAGCCCTGGCCGTGGGCTTCGGGCAAAACATTCTGATCAGTCTGGTCGCCATCGCGCTGGGGTCGGTGATGGGGTTGCTGGTGGGCGCACTGGCGTTGTCGCCACTGCGTCTGCTGCGCTTGCCCGCGCGGATCTGGGTGCAGATTTTCCGCAATGCGCCGTGGCTGGTGCTGATCTATTTCACCACCTATGTATTCCCGTTCGAGATCAAGATCGGCAGCGCCTACATCTCGTTCCCCGACTGGGTCAAGGTGACCATTGGCCTGGCCTTGCCGGCAAGTGCCAACGTCGCGGAAATCTTCCGTGGCGCCATCGCTTCGATCCCGAGTACGCAGTGGGAAGCGGCCCGTTCGCTGGCGTTCACGCGTGGGCAGATTTTCCGTTCGATCATCCTGCCGCAGTGCTTCAAACGCATGTTGCCGCCGTGGATGAACCTGTATGCGGTGATCACCATGGGCACGGCGCTGGCCTCGCTGGTGGGTGTGCATGACGTGATCGACACCGCCCAGATCGCCAGCAACACCGTAAACATGACCGGCTTCACCGTGGTGATTTACCTGAGCCTGCTGGTGCTGTTCTTCGCTTATTGCTACCCGATTTCCCGTCTCACCCAACGCCTGGAGCGACGTTATGCCTTCTACTGAAACCGTCGCCGAGCCTCTGGTCAGCCTGCGCGATTTGCACCTGTCGTTCGCCAGCAACCCGGTGCTCAAAGGCATCGACCTCGACGTTCATCGTGGGCAGGCGGTGTCGATTATCGGCCCGTCCGGTTCCGGCAAATCGACCATCCTGCGCTGCATCACCGGGTTGTTGCAGCCCCAGCGCGGCAGCATCCGCGTCGGCACCACCGAGGTACACACGCTGGCGCAGGAAGCCCAGCGCATCGAGTTGCGCAAGCGCGTGGGGTTTGTCTTTCAGCAGTACAACCTGTTCCCGCATTTGTCGGTGCTGGAGAACCTGGTGATTGCGCCGCGCAAGGTGTTGGGGCGCAGCCGCATCGAGGCCGAAAAAGAAGCGCGTGCCTTGCTGGCGAAAGTGCGCATGGAGCACAAGGCCGATGCCTATCCGGGGCAACTGTCCGGCGGCCAGCAACAACGTGTGGCGATTGCCCGGGCGCTGGCGATGCGCCCGGAATTGATCCTGTTCGATGAAGTGACCTCGGCCCTTGACCCGGAAACCGTCGGCGAAGTGCTGACGGTGATTCGTGAGCTGACCGAAGAGGGCATGACCTGCGTGCTGGTCACCCATGAAATGCGCTTCGCTGAAGAGATCAGCGACATCGTCTACTTCACCGAAAACGGCGTGATCGTCGAGCACGGCAGCGCCGCACAGATTTTCCAGCACCCGAGCAGCGAGCGTACCCAGGAATTCCTGCGCCATGCCTTGGGTGATCCGGGACGCCGTCCCGCCGTTGCCAACGATCCGTATCTGCTGACCAACCTGGGTCGCTACAGCCTGTCCGTCTAATACCGAGGAGCCTGTCCATGAGTACCGAAAACCGTGCCGCCGTCATCGAGGATTTCCTGAAGAAAATCCGCGTCATCAACCAACGTGGCGTCGACCGCGCCGCGCTGGTGGAGATCGTCTCCCTGCTCGAAGCCCTGGCCGAGCGCCGCGATCTGTTCAATTCCGACGCGTTTCCCGCGCCAGTGCCGGGGCAGGGCAGCACCGCGTTTCGCTATCGTCTGAATGACGACGGCGACACGCCGACGCTGTACCTGAACTCGTTGTTGCCGGGCAAAAGCACGCTCCCGCACAACCACGAAACCTGGGCGATCATCAGCGCCGTCGAAGGCCAGGAGATCAACTACGTCTATGGTCGTGATGACGAAGGCCGCGAGCCAGGTTTCACCACTTTGCATCTGCAAAAGGAAGTGATCGTGCAACCCGGCACGTCGATTTCGTTTCTCGGTGAAGACCTGCACGGCATTCGCGTTGAAGGCGAGAGTGCGACCTTGCATTTCCATCTCTACGGCTTGCCGCTGGAGTCGCTCAACGGCCGTTATGGCGTCGAAGCGGACGGGCGCATTCTCAATTACAACGCCTCGCAAATGGCGCCGTCGATCAAGGCCTACGCATGATCGATTTGTACTACTGGCCGACCGGCAACGGCTTGAAGATCGGCATCCTGCTCGAAGAACTCGGGCTGGATTACCGGGTGGTGCCGATCAACATCCGCGAGGGCGAGCAGAAGCAGGCGGCGTTCCAGCGGATCAGCGCCAATGGGCGGATCCCGGCGATTGTCGACCATGCACCCGAGGGTTTGAGCGAGCCGCTGAACCTGTTCGAATCCGGCGCCATTCTCAATTACCTGGCCGATAAGGCCGGGCGTTTTCTGCCGCCGGCCGGCAGTGTCGAGCGGCAGAAAGTCCAGGAGTGGCTGTTTTGGCAGGTGGGGCATATCACGCCGTACCTGAGTCAGTTGCAGGTGTTCAAGGAGAAGGCGCCGCAGCCGATTCCGTTCGCCCTCGACCTGCTCAATGCCGAAGCGACGCGGTTGTATCGGGTGCTGGAAACGCGCCTGGCTGACGTGCCGTATGTGGCGGGCGAGTACTCCATTGCCGACATGGCGATTTTCCCGTGGATCCAGCCGAAACGTCAGGGCCAGGACCTGGCGGACTTCCCGCACATCCACGCCTGGCGCGAACGCCTCAAGGCACGGCCGGCGATTCAGCGTGCGTATGCGAAGGGCCGCGACGTGGCGGCCAATGAGCGCTCTCTGGCGCTTCAATAATTTCTTTTTCAAGCGGGACTTCCATGAGCCAGACCGTAACCCCAGGGCAATTGCAACAGTGGCTGTTCGACGGGCAGGAAATCGCCCTGTTTGATGTGCGCGAACACGGCCAGTATGGCGAGGCCCATCTGTTTTTCGGGGTCAATCTGCCCTACAGCCGACTGGAACTGGAGGCTCGGCGGCTGGCGCCGAACCTTCAGGTGCGGCTGGTGATCTATGACCAGAGTGGCGGCGATGTCGCTACGCGTTCTGCCCAGCGTCTTCAGGCGTTGGGGTATGAGCGCGTGCACGTTCTCGAGGGTGGTGCCGATGGCTGGCAGGCTGCCGGTTATCAGCTGTTTGCCGGCGTGCATGTGCCGTCCAAGGCGTTCGGCGAATTGGTGGAGGAGGCCAGCCACACGCCGCATGTCACCGCGCAGCAGTTGGCCGAATGGCAAACCCGTGGCGAACCGTTGGTGGTGCTGGACGGCCGGCCGTTCGATGAATACCGCAAGATGACCATTCCCGGTTCCGTGTGCTGCCCGAACGGTGAGCTGGGTTATCGCATCCATGATCTGGTGCCGGATGACACCACGCCAATCGTGGTCAATTGCGCCGGCCGGACCCGCAGCATTATCGGCGCGCAAACGCTGATCAACCTGGGCTTGAAGAATCCGGTCTACGCGTTGGAGAACGGTACTCAGGGCTGGTATCTGGAAGATTTTCAGCTGGAGCACGGCAGCAGCCGTCGTTATGCCGATGCGGTATCCGTTGCGCCATTGGCTGCGCAACGCCTGGCCGCTGCCGGGCTGGCGGAACGGGCCGGGGTGAAAACGGTTACGGCAGCACAGGTCGAGCAGTGGTCCGAAGAGGCGGGGCGCAGTCTGTTTCTGTGCGACGTGCGCACTGCCGAGGAGTTTGCCGCTGGCAGTCTGCCCGGTTCACAACACACGCCGGGCGGGCAGTTGATTCAATCCACCGACCTGTATGTCGGCGTGCGTCAGGCGCGGTTGGTGCTGATCGACAGCGATGGTGTGCGTGCGCCGATTGTCGCGAGCTGGCTGCGCCAGTTGGGGCATGAGGCGTATGTGCTGGAAGGTGGCGTGAGCAGCGGTCTGGCGTTGCCCAAGACTGAAGTTGCCGCCCATGAGGCGTTGCCATCGATCTCGGTGCAGGCACTGTCCGACGCGTTGAAGGACGACGCCGTCGCGCTGATCGATTTGCGCCCGAGCATGACCTTTCGCAAGGGCCATATTGCCGGCTCTCGCTGGTCGATTCGTTCGCTGCTCGCGACGCACGTAGCCGGTGAGCACCGGCCATTGGTCTTGGTGGCCGATGATCCATTGCTGGCCACATTCGCGGCGCAGGAACTGCCGGAAACCCAGCGCGCACAGCTGCGACTGCTGGAAGGCGGACTCGCTGCCTGGCGTGCGGCCGGTTTCACCGTGCAGGAAAGTCCGGACACACCGGCCAATGAACAGTGCATCGATTTCCTGTTCTTCACCCATGATCGGCACTCCGGCAACAAGGACGCGGCGCGGCAGTACCTGGCCTGGGAAATCGGCTTGCTGGCGCAGATGAGTGACGATGAGATCGCCAGTCTCAAACCGCTGCAACCTCACGCCACCGAGGACGCGCGGGTACGCACACGCCTGGTCCATTCGGCACGCACGGAGCAGGGCAGTGGCGGTCGTTCGGTCAACGTGCCGGTCACCCGTCTGAGCACAGTGCTGTTCGACAACCTCGCGCAAATGCGTGACGCCCGTGCCCGCCGTGACACCGAGCGGGTGTTGAGTTACGGCGCGCGCGGCAATCCAACCGCGTTCGCCCTCGAAGATCTGGTCACCGAACTGGAAGGCGGTTATCGCACGCGACTGTTCGGCACCGGGCTGGCGGCGGTCGCGCAGACGTTTCTGGCCTACCTGCGCCCCGGCGATCATGTGCTGATCACCGATGCGGTGTACGCACCGGTGCGGCGTCTGGCCCGGGAATTTCTTGAACCGTTCGGCATCCAGGTCGGCTACTTCGTCCCCGACGGCAGCGACTTGCAGGCGCAACTGCAAGCCAACACCAAAATGGTCTACACCGAAGTCCCGGGCTCCTTGCTGTACGAACTCTGCGACCTGCCGGCCATCGCCGCCCTGTGCAAACCGCGAGGCATTCTGCTGGCCGTCGACAACACCTGGGGCTCGGGTTACCTGTACCGACCGCTGACCCTCGGCGCGGACATCTCGATCATGGCGCTGACCAAGTACCTGTGTGGTCACAGTGATGTGGTCATGGGCAGCGTCTGCGTCCGCGAAGAAGTCTGGCAACCGCTGGCATCCATGAGCGACACCTTTGGCGTCACCGTCAGCCCGGATGACGCTTATCTGGTATTGCGCGGCGCACGAACCCTGGCACCGAGACTGGAGGTGCATGAGCGCCAGGCGCTGGAAATCGCCCATTGGCTGCAAGCGCAACCGCAGGTGAAACGGGTGTTCCATCCGGCCTTGCCCGACCACCCTGGCCACACCTTGTGGCAACGGGACTTCAAGGGCAGCAACGGCTTGTTGTCCTTTGAACTGAACGAGGCGGACGCCGCTTATGTCGAGCGCTTCATTGACGCGTTACAGCTGTTCGGATTGGGCGCTTCCTGGGGTGGTTTCGAAAGTCTGATCACCGTGGCCGACACCCAGGATCGCCAGAGTGCGGCGGACCGTTCATTGAATCCGGTGCTGCGCTTGCACATCGGGCTGGAGGATGTCGAGGCGTTGATTGAGGATCTGCAACGTGGTTTCGCTGCGATATCATGAAGACTCAGCGCACGGCTGAGTCTTCAGCACAGCGCCGGATCATCGGCCACCGGAAAGAACCGAATCATGCAAGACCGTACCTATCAACTGCTGGAAGTCGCCAACGGCAAACCGATCAAGCTCTGGACCGAAGGCGTTCCGGTAGAAAACGAAGCCAGGCAGCAATTGATCAACACCGCGAAGATGCCGTTCATCTTCAAGCACTTGGCGGTGATGCCCGACGTGCACCTGGGCAAGGGCTCGACCATCGGCAGTGTGATTCCTACCGTGGGCGCGATCATCCCCGCCGCAGTCGGGGTGGATATTGGCTGCGGCATGATCGCCGCGTGCACGTCGCTGACCGCCGCTGATTTACCGGACAACCTACATGGCTTGCGTTGCGCGATAGAGAAAGCGGTGCCCCATGGGCGCACCGTTGGTCGTGGGGTGCGGGACAAAGGTGCCTGGGACAGCGTTCCGAAACAGGCCGATCATGCCTGGTCTGCCTTGAACCCACGGTTCAAGGCGATTACCGACAAGTACCCGAAACTCGCCAGCACCAACAATCGAGGGCACTTGGGCACGTTGGGCAGCGGCAACCACTTCATTGAGGTGTGCCTGGATGAGGCCAATCGGGTCTGGTTCATGCTGCACAGCGGCTCACGCGGGGTTGGCAACGCCATTGGCTGCTTGTTCATTCAACTGGCCCAGGCCGACATGCGCCAGCACATCGCCAATTTGCCGGACCGTGACCTGGCTTACTTCGAAGAAGGCAGCCGGCATTTTGATGATTACGTTGAAGCCGTCGGTTGGGCCCAGGATTTCGCCAGGCAGAACCGTGCGTTGATGATGCAATCGGTGATTCAGGCGGCACGGAAAGTGATCGGCAAGCCGTTCGACGTCGCCCTGGAGGCGGTGAACTGCCACCACAACTACGTGCAGAAAGAGCGGCATTTTGGTCAGGAAATCCTGGTCACCCGCAAAGGCGCGGTGTCGGCGCAGAAGGGGGAGCTGGGGATCATTCCGGGATCGATGGGCGCGAAAAGCTTCATCGTTCGCGGGCTCGGCAACGAGCAATCGTTCTGCTCCTGTAGCCACGGTGCTGGCCGCACCATGAGCCGTACCAAAGCGAAAAGCCTGTTCACCGTCGAAGATCAGATCCGCGCCACCGCCCACGTCGAGTGCCGCAAGGATGCGGCGGTGATCGATGAAATACCGATGGCCTACAAAGACATCGACCGCGTGATGCACGCCCAACGCGAGCTGGTGGAAGTGCTGCATACCTTGCGTCAGGTGGTGTGCGTGAAGGGTTAGGCGCGGCCGCTACCGATACTTGATCACGATCCCTTTGAGTTTGCGTCCCTCAATGGTTCTTACATCGCGAGCCCACAGCGGCCCGTTGACATAAGCGCCCATCGGTTGGATATGGTCGTAGACCACCACCACGGCATCGCCACCGAGCTTGGCTGACTCGTCCCGAAGTTTTCCTTCTACCTGGGTGATCGGGGGGGCGGGATCAACGCTGGCATCGATCAGCACTTCACCCAATCGAATGTGCGGGCGAAGGGGTTCGGTACGCAACACCACGACTTCACTGGCCATCGTCCGCGCGGGATGTTCGACACCCACATAAGCAGTGGTCTGGGCATCGACCGTGGCGCAACCACTCAAACCCAGCAGGGTTCCGGCGAGCGCTGTCGCCAGCAGCGATATTTTCAAACGGGTGGACCAGGGCGCGTCATGGGCAGGCATGGTGGGTTTCCTCCGAAGGTTCTGCTGCGAGGCGGGGTGGCCTGTTGACGGTAGCAGACGGTCCGGGAGTGTCCAGAACGCCCAGCCTTTTCAGGTTGGGCGTTTGCTTGCCGGTAAAGTCACTGATCCTTTTCGCAATTGACCATCCACGACACACCAAACCGGTCGACCAGCATCCCGAAACGTGCGGCCCAGAAGGTCGCTTCCAGGGGCATTTGCACGCTGCCGTCTTCCGCCAATGCGTTGAAGACCCGTTCCGCCTCGGCAATGCTGTCGACGTTCAGCGAGACCGAACAACCGGCCATGTCATCTGTGGGGCGATCAGGTGTGGTGTCCGACCCCATGATCGCCTGATCGCCCACCGACAGGCGGGTATGAATGATCAGGTTGTGCAGGTCCGCCGCAAAGTGCTCGCGCGCCGGGCTTTCACCGAAGGTCATCATGACGTCGAGCTGGCCTTGAAGGGCCTGGGCATAGAAAGTGAACGCGGCTTTACAGTCGCCGTTGAAGATGAGGTAGGGATTGATTTTCATTGTTTGCTCCCGTTGCCAACAGACGGAGGTGGGTTTTCCTGTAGGAGCGAGCCTGCTCGCGATGGTTTCCAGAACGCCGCGTTTATCCAGACCGCACGCTCCTACAACGGCATTAGCAAAGCCTTAGAGGTGGTGATTGGCAAAAATCGTTTAGATGTTTTTTCTATTGAAACGGTGCGGGTTATCGCTCAATCCACGACCACCGGGACATCGTCTTCGCCCAGGCAGACCGTCAACTGTTGACCGGCCTTGTTGAAGGCGCAGTTCGGTAACGATTGTTGCTTGAAAATGGCCATGGGCACACCGACAAACAAGATGAGCAGCGTGGTCGCCACGGCCATTCGCCCTGACATTGCCGAGCGTGACGGCGATGTTTTTGAGGCGCGGCTTTTGATCCTCGAGCGGGCATACAGGCCGCTGCACAGCAACACTGCGCCGAACAGCATGGCCACGCCGATCTCCTGTCGGCTGGTACTCAAAATCATTTGGTCGGCGTTTGCCGGATAGTTCAGTTGCCACCAGGCGCCAATGCCCACGGGCAAAAGTCCGGCGCTGATCCAGCCGTAGATTGATCCGGGCAAACGACACACAACGGCAAGCAGCAGGCCGACGCTGGCAGCGCCCCAGCCCATCAGATAAAGCTGGGTTGCCATGCCTCCCCCCATAAAAGTGCCGCCGACATCGATGGGCGTTATCAGCAACCAGTCAAAGGCGGCGATGTGCAGAATCAGTACGAAGACGGCGATACAGCTCAGGGGGTAGTAGAGCCATGACCAGAGGGTGCGGGGGCGGGATAACACACGAAGTCCTTTTTGTGTTTGAGAGCGAGCCATTATGCGGCGTGGGTTTACGCTTTGCATCGGTGGCTCGCTCGATCCACTGAAACCAGTCTGGTTTCTCAGGCCGCTGCGCGTGGCACCGAGGGCCGCAGCAAGCGCTCAATGGCCCCAGCCACGAGGTTTTCCAGCAGTTCATTACGCTCAGGTTCATCCAGCAGATGATGCGCCAGCCAGCAGGGCGCGCTGTTCAGCAGATTGGCGATGGCATGTCCGGCGGCCTGTTGCGCCTGTTCACTGAGGCGGGGTTTGGTCCCGAGCATCAGCAGCAATGTGCGTTCGTACTGTTCGCGCAACTGCCGAACGCGCGCCTGCTGTTCGTCATTCAGGCAGCCGCTGTCGCGTTCCACCAGACGAAAATGCCAGGGCATTTCCTGATGCAGATTCAAATGCGCGCGGATCAGGCTGTTGAGCCTGTCGCGCTTGGCCGGAGACTTTTGCTCGATGCGCCCCAGGGTTGCCAACAGCTCTTCGTAGAACTCCTCGATCAGGTCGAGCAGCAAGTGCTGTTTGCTGGGGTAATGGTGATACAACGAACCCGGGGAAAGCCCCAGGCACGTCGCGAGCTCACGCATGCCGACCTGACCGAAACCCTTGCTGGCAAACAGCTCCAGCACCTTGTCGCGGTACTCGGCGAAACGTGAGCAACGCTCAGGCATAGGCATGGAAGCCACGCCCCGTCTTGCGTCCCAGATAACCGGCGGCAACCATTTCCTTGAGCAGTGGTGCAGGGCGGTATTTGCTGTCGTTGAAACCGTCGTAGAAGGCTTCAAGAATCGCCAGCACGGTGTCCAGGCCGATCAGGTCGGCCAGTGCCAGCGGGCCGATGGGCTGGTTGCAGCCCAGGCGCATCCCGGCGTCGATGTCTTCGGCGCTGGCCAGGCCTTCCTGAAACACCAGGATTGCTTCGTTGATCATCGGCACCAGAATCCGGTTGACCACAAAGCCCGGACGGTTACCGGCGGTGATCGCGGTTTTGCCCAGGGTGGTTGCCATGTCCAGCGCCAGGGCGTGGGTTGCGTCGCTGGTTTGCAGGCCGCGAATCACTTCGATCAGGCCCATCACCGGCACCGGATTGAAGAAGTGCAGGCCGATGAAGCGCTCGGGCTGGCTGACGCTGGCGGCAAGTTGGGTAATCGACAGCGACGACGTATTGGAGGCGATCACACATTCGGCGCTGACCTGCGCGGCGATTTGTTGCAGCACGCGCAGTTTCAGGTCGAGGTTTTCGGTGGCGGCTTCGATCACCAGTTGCACGTTGTGCAAGCTGCTGTAGTCGGTGCTGGTGCGGATCTTGTCGAGGGCGGCGAGCTTTTGAGCTTCTGTCAGCGTGTCCTTGGCAACTTGCCGATCGAGGTTTTTGCCGACGGTCGCAACAGCCTTTTGCAGGGCGCTCTCGGAGATATCGATCAAGGTCACGTTGAACCCTGCCTGGGCGCAGACTTGTGCAATGCCGTTGCCCATGGTGCCTGCGCCGATCACGCCAATGTTTTGCAGATTCATGTACACGTCCTTCCGGTCAAACCCCGCGATACCTTGGCCGCCACAGCGGCCGAAGGCGTACTATTGGCCGCGAGTCTAGAACCGGCGGGGCGGTTGTCCTATGCCGGAACTGTTCAACGGTGCTGGTGTTTTTTGCCATTCGGGTGATGGGGAGCGAAGCGTTCAGATGCGGGAAAAGGATTCGGTGGCCGCCTACTTTGTGCAGGCGATGATCCATGGGCTGGGGGACAATCCGCAGCGGCGGCGGGCTGCGCTGGAACAGGCAGGTATCGACCCGGCGTTGATCGAACAGCCCGTGTCGCGGGTGCCGGCCAGTGCGTTTGCTGCACTCTGGTTGATCCAGATCCGCGAGTTCGATGACGAGTTCTTCCGGCTCGACTCCCACGGCATGCCGCCGGGCAGCTTCGCCCTGATTTGCCGGGCCCTGATTCAGGAACCCGACCTGCACAAAGCCATGCGCCAGTGCCTGAACAACTTTGCCCTGTTCCTTCGCGATTTTCGCGGCACGCTGACGGTGCGCGGCAAACGTGCGGTCATCAGCCTGGATACCTGCGCGAAAAACGATGATGTTGCGCGTTTTGGCGAAGAAACTTTTCTGGTGCTGATGATCAGCCTGATGTGCTGGCTGGGTGGTCGGCGTATTCCCATCGACCGCGCGGACTTCCGCCATAAGCGCGTGTCCCTCAGCGATGACCGTTTGCTCTGGGGGCCTAACCTGACCTTCGGCGCCGAGCGCACCGAAATCGAATTCGCCAGCCACTACCTGCGCTTGCCGGTGGTCCAGGACCTGGCTTCGCTGAAAGTGTTTCTGCGTACCGCGCCGCAATGGCTGGTGATTCGCTTCCGCAACCAGCATGGGCTCGCGTCGCAAGTCCACCAGCGTTTGCGCAACAGTCACTACAGCCAATGGCCGACCTTGCAGGCCTTTGCTCTGGAACAACACCTGAGCCCCAGTACCTTTCGCCGCAAGCTGGAGCGGGAAGGGTGTTCGTATCAAGAGATCAAGGACGAGGTGCGGCGCGGGGTTGCGTTTGAGCAATTGCGGCAGAGTAAGGCCAGCATCGGTGACATTGCCGAGCAATTGGGCTTTCAAGAACCAAGTGCATTTCACCGGGCGTTCAAGAAGTGGACGGGGGAGAGTCCGGGGCGTTATCGAGCGCGGTTTTTGGAGCACGTAACGTCGGATCTGGATTGAGTTTTTGTCCAGTTTTTCCTTGTTGAATGTAGGAGGATTTTTCGCTTGTAGTCCCGCCTGTAGTCCCGAAATCTCTTGTGACGACAGCGCTTCAGCAGTGGATGACACAGGCTGTAGAGGTGCTGTATTTATTTGCTCCGAGTCGAATTTTTCAATGGATTGGAAATGGCATGGATAGCTTGGTCAAGGAAGTCATTCCGCTACTGCAGTATTTGCTCCCGGGGTTTTTAGCAACCTGGATCTTTTACTCGCTCACGGCGTTCAAGCGACCCGATACCTTTGGGCAGATAGTCCAGGCGTTGATTTTCACGTTTGTGATTCAGTCGCTGGTAGTCGGTTTGGAGGGGGTGTTGCTATTGACGGGAGAGCGGTTTTTCTCAGTCGGCGTGTGGGACAAGAAATCGGAGGCTTTATGGTCAGCAGTTATTGCGGTGGTGATGGGGGTTCTTTCGTGCCACATCGCGAACAGCGACAAGCTTCATGCGTTACTCAGGAAGCTGAAAGTCACCACCAAAAATTCGTTCCCCAGCGAGTGGTACAGTGCTTTTTTATCGAGGCAGGGATTCGTAATACTGCATTTGATCGGAGGGAAGCGTCTGTTTGGTTGGCCAAGCGAATGGCCATCGGAGCCTGCAAACGGACAGTTTGTTCTCGAGTTTCCTCGCTGGATTGATAACCACGACAATCCGTTGCCTGTCAGGGCCAAGGTTATTGTTATTGATGCTTCAAAAGTACAGTGGGTCGAGTTCGCAAAAACAATAGGGTGATCAAATGACGTGCAAGATGCCGACCGTAATGCCGCCTGAACTGAGGCGGTTAATGGAAGAATGGGAAAATGGTGGTCCTCCTCCCCCCGGGCTGGTGATTCCAATCGGGCCTCCACCTTCAAGAAGAGAAGTCGAGAGACCGCGCAAGCGCAACCGATAAACATGCCAGCGGCCCTTTCCCGTGTCACCTCATTGCTCGATCAGGCCAGACGCGCCTTGCTCCTTGTCTGGGCTACTTCTCGCGGGTTGTTTCTGGGCCTGGTGCTGGCGACCCTGATCGCAGGCGTACTCCCGGCATTGGCTGCCTGGCTGGGCCAACGCATCGTCGACGCGGTGGTTTTCGCCATGCAACTGCACGCGCAGCAGGGCAGTGCGCCGTTGTGGCCGGTGGTGCGTTACGTGCTGTTTGAGGCCGGTGTGCTCGCGTTGCTGTCCGGGACCCAGCGGGCGCTGTCGGTTCAGCAATCGCTGTTGCGAGTGCAGTTGGGGCAGAAGGTCAACACAATGATTCTGGAGAAAGCCCAGACGTTGTCGTTGGTGCAGTTCGAGAATTCCGAGTTCTACGACAAGCTGGTGCGGGTCCGGCGCGAGGCGTCGACCCGGCCGTTGGCGCTGGTGATGAAGTCGTTGGGGCTGATCCAGAACCTGATCGTACTGATCAGCTTCGGCGTGTTGCTGGTGCATTTTTCGCCGTGGGCGCTGGTGTTGTTGGTGGTGGGGGCGTTACCGGTATTTTTTGCCGAAGCACATTTTTCCGGGGACGCCTTCAGGCTGTTTACCCGTCGTGCGCCGGAGAGTCGACAGCAGAACTACATCGAGACGCTGCTCTCCCACGAGGGCTACATCAAAGAGGTCAAGCTGTTCGGCTTCGCGCCACTGCTGTTGAAGCGTTATCGCGATACGTTCGCGCGCCTTTACGCTGAAGACCGTCGGCTGACCCTGCGCCGCGATGGCTGGGGTTTTGTCCTGGGGTTACTGGGCACGGGGGCGTTTTATCTGGCCTACGCGTGGGTGGTGGTCGACACCGTCCACGGCAGCATCACCCTCGGCCAGATGACCATGTACCTGGTGCTGTTCAAGCAGGGGCAGACCGCAGTGAGCAGCAGCTTGAGCGCCATCAGTGGTCTTTACGAAGATGGACTGTATCTGTCCAGCCTCTATGAATACCTGGCTGAACCCGTGGTGGCCGACTCCGGCAGCCTGACCGTAGGCGCGCTGCCCGGCGATGGTCTGCGTTTCGAAAACGTCGGGTTCAGCTATCCGGGCGCGAGCCGCGCGGCGCTGGAGGGCATTGATCTGCACCTCGTGCCGGGGCACAGCGTGGCGCTGGTGGGGGAGAACGGTTCGGGCAAGACCACGCTGATCAAGCTGCTGACCCGCCTGTACCGTCCCGACCAGGGGCGCATCCTGCTGGACGGCAGTGACTTGCAGGCGTGGGACGAAGATGCGCTGCGCCGGCGTATCGGCGTGATTTTCCAGGACTATATTCGCTACCAGTTCTCCGTGGGCGAGAACATCGGTGTCGGCGACACCCTGGCGTTCAACGATGAGCAGCGCTGGCAAGCCGCTGCCGCCGAGGGCATGGCCGCGCCTTTCATTGAGCGTCTGGATCGCGGCTATGCGACGCAATTGGGCCGCTGGTTTGCCGGCGGCCAGGAACTGTCTGGCGGACAATGGCAGAAGATTGCCTTGTCCCGTGCCTACATGCGCCGTGACGCCGATATCCTGATTCTGGATGAGCCGACCTCAGCCCTCGACCCGGCAGCGGAAGCGGCGGTGTTCGAGCATTTCAGCGAGCACACCGAAGGCCGCATGACGCTGTTGATTTCCCACCGTTTTTCCAGCGTGCGCAATGCCGACCACATCATCGTGCTGGATCAGGGGGCGATCCTTGAACGCGGCGATCACGCCAGTCTGGTGGCCGCCGGAGGGCGTTACGCGCAATTGTTCAACTTGCAGGCGCGAGGTTATCGCTAAACGTCAGGAGTCCTGAGAACCGCGAGCCAGTGCCGGCCCGGCCATCTGCGGCGGTTTTGCTTTCATCAGGCCCTCAAGTGCCTGGCGATACTGGGTGCCGCCCAGGCTCATGCTGTTGTTGTGCGTACCGCCCGGCACCAACAACAGGCGCTTGGGCTCGCTGGCGGCGTTGAACAACTGCTGGCTGAAGCGCGACGGCATGAATGTATCAGCCAGGCCATGCACGACCAGCAGCGGCATGTCGATGTCGACGATCTTGTCGATGGAATCGAATTTCTGCGACAGCAGCCAGCGCACCGGCAGCCATTTCACCGGCAGGTTACTTTCGGCCACTTGGGCCACGGCATCGCCCAGTGACGTGAACGTGGACTCGATCACCAGACCGCGCACCGGGACCGCGGCATGGTTCTTTTTCGCCTGTGCGGCCAGGTCTGACGCGAGGTCGATGGCTACCGCGCCACCGAGGGAATGGCCATAGATCAGGCGCTTGCTGGCGTCCGGTTGCATCGTTGTGAAGCGTTCCCAGGCAGCTCGCGCGTCTTCATACACACTGGCTTCCGACGGCAGATCGCCTTTGCTCTGACCAAACCCGCGGTAGTCGATCGCCAGGACGGAATAGCCCATGGCGCGCAATTGTTCGATGCGAAACGCCTGGCCGGTGAGGTTCCAGCGCACACCGTGCAAATAGAGGATCGAAGGCGCATCACGACGAGCCGCCGGCCACCACCAGGCATGCAGGTTTTGCCCATCCTTGAAACTGGCGGGCTGGATGTCGAATTCTTGAACGTCCTTCGGCAAACCGCGATACCAGCCCGCCGTGCCCGGTTCGATACGAAACAGCAGCTCGCGCTCGGTGTGCTCAAGCACGCCGCAACTCACCGGCAGGCCGACAATCAGCGCGGCCATGCACAGCAAGGGCAGCCAGCGTCGGCGCAGACGTGTGAGCGGGGAGGAGGGCATCGGATGGTCCGTCGGTAAAAAACTGAAGTCCGGTTTTTAACAGAAGCGTGTCGGCGGGGGGAACATTTTCGACAGCCGTTCACCAACCCTCCTTGTAGGAGCAAGCTTGCTCGCGATGACGGTGGCACATTAAGCAATGCTGTCGACTGACACACCGCTATCGCGAGCAAACTTGCTCCTACAGAGGGGGCGCCACAATTGCAGATCAATCCACCCGCAACACAATCTTGCCAATGTGTTCGCCACCTTCCATCCGCGCATGCGCCTGTGCCGCCTCGGCCAACGGATAAACCTTGTCGATCATCGGCAGGCAACGCCCGGCAGCGAGCACCGGCCACACGTATTCGCGCAACTGCTCGGCAATCGAGGCTTTTTCTTCCACGGTGCGTGGGCGCAGCAACGAGCCCGTCACGATGGCGCGTTTGCTCATGATCGCCAACAGGTCGACGTCCTTGGCGTGGGCGCCGCCGAGAAAGCCCAGCATCACCAGTCGACCTTCCATGCCCAGTGCCGCGATGTTCGAGTTCAGGTACGAGCCGCCCATGATATCGAGGATGACATTGACGCCCTTGCCGGCGGTTTTTTCCTGGATGACCTGGGCGAAATCCTGATCGCGATAGTTGATCGCTTCGGCGCCCAACGCACGGATCGCCGCGCACTTTTCCTCACTGCCCGCCGTGGCGAAGGCCTTGACGCCGAATTCGCGACACAGCATCAAGGCGGTCGTGCCGATGCCGCTGGTGCCGCCATGGATCAATGCGCGCTGACCTTTGGCAGCGCCGCCCATGTCAAACAGGTTGGCCCACACGGTGAAGAAGGTTTCCGGGACCGCCGCCGCGTGCACCCAATCCATGCCTTGAGGAATCGGCAGCGTCTGGCCGGCCGGCGCGACGCAGTATTGTGCGTAACCGCCGCCGTTGGTCAGCGCGCAGACGTTGTCGCCGACGATAAATTCGCTGACACCTTTACCGACCGCCACCACTTCACCGGCCACTTCCAGGCCCGGAATCGGGCTCATGCCGGGTTTCATCGGGTACTTGCCGGCACGTTGAATCACGTCTGGGCGATTGACCCCGGCAGCGTGTACGCGAATCAGCACTTCGCCCGGCCCCGGGGTTGGTACTGACGCCTGGCGTGGCTTTAATACCTCCGGGCCGCCGGGTTCGGTGATTTCGATCAGGGTCATGGTGTGGGGCAGATTCATGTGAGTGTCCTGTCTGGAAATGTTCAGTAAGTGGGACCACATCAAGCCGTCGGTGACTCAGCTCAATACAGGTTGCCGCCGGTCGCGACGATTCAGCAAGCGCATGCCCTGTTCCAGCAGCAGGGCTATGACAATGGCGCCCGCTGCGAGGATGAACAACAGCGCATGATGCCCGCCGCTGGCGTTGAACAACGCCGAGTATGCAAACCCGGCAATCGCCTGGAACGTGGCGAACGACACGGTGGCGCGACTCCAGGCAATCTGCTGTTGATGATGGTTCGGGATCAGTTCGTGAACCCGGGCCAATGCCAGCGGCACGATACCCGGCGGGAACGAGCCGAGGATCACCGCCAGCAAGGCCAGCGCAGTGAAAGTACTTGAAATCGACAGTAAACCGACTGCAACTGCCTGCACCACCAGCACCAGGCGAATGCTCAGCCGTGCGCCCAGTTTGTCAGCCAGAAAACCGTAACTCACCGGCCCGATAATCGCGCCGAGGCCGTACATCACCCAGATAAGAGCGCCAATGTGCGCCCCAGCCCCGAGCCCGCGGGCAACGTAATCCACCAGGAACACCATGGCGGGCACGAGCCCGGCAGCCATGAACGCGTATTGGGCGAACAGCAGGTAAACGTTCGGGTCAGTCGGCATCGTCGAGGGTTCAGCGGACGGTGCCGCGGTGGCCGCGTGCGTGGCTGACGGCCAACCGAACCAACTGGCGACGGTCAGCGCCAATGCCAGCGCGCCGAGACCGAACCAGGTGTTCTGCAAACCCAGGCTTAACAGCGGCGGCACAATCGTCCCGGAGCCGGCGATACCCAAACCGATGCCCAGGAAAATCGCACCACTGGCCAGCCCTCGGCGGGACGCCGGCACATGCGGCAGCACGGTCGCGGCCACCAACACCATGATCGCGCCGCCAGCGACGCCCGACAGCAAGCGCCAGCCGAAGAACCAGCTCACCGACAACGGGAAGCCACACGCGAAAAACGACAGCGTCACCGCCAGCATCATCAGGCGCAGGGCGCTTTTGTTGGAGGTCCGACGGGCCAGCGGATGGCCGATCAGCGCGCCAATCAGATAACCCACCAGATTGGCGGCGCCGAGGTACACCACGTCGCTGGCGGAAAACCAGTGCGCCTGGATCAATGAGGGAATCAACGGCGTGTAGGCGAACCGCGCCAGGCCGATACTGACCAGGCTGGCGCAGAGGCCGGCGAAAATCGGCAGCCAGATGGCGCTGCGCGGGGTGGTTGATGTGCTGGGCATGGGAGCCGTCCTCCAGGTTTATCTATGGTGCCCAGCTTATCCAGATTCATTGATGCAATAACGCAGCGATTTTGCGTTATGGTGATGCGTATATGCAGCAGTGGAGAAACCTATGAATTGGGATGACGCCAGGGTGTTTTTGGCCGTATGCCGGGAATCGACGTTACGTGGCGCGGCGCGGGTGCTGGGGGTCGATCAGGCCACCGTCGGGAGGCGGATCACGGCACTGGAGAAGTCCTTGAGTGCGACGCTGTTTCTGCGCACTTCGGAGGGATACGCGCTGACAGCCGTCGGTGAAGCCGCGTTGAAAGCCGTGGAGAAAATGGAGCACTCCGCACTGGAGATGCAGCGCCAGATTCAAGGGCTCGACGACCGGCTGACCGGTATCGTTCGGGTCAGCACCACGGACTCCATGGCCATCGACTTCCTGATCCCGGCGATTGCCCGCTTGCACGCACAGCACCCCGACGTGCGCGTGCAACTGGATGCCTCGACGCAGATTCTGAGCCTGTCGAAACGCGAAGCCGACATCGCCGTGCGCAACACCCGGCCAGACAACCCGGACCTGATCGCCCGACGCATCGCGCGTTGGCCGGTGGGCCTGTTTGCCTCCCGGGAGTATGTGGACACCCACGGTGTGCCGGCGCCGGGTTCGGCGTTCGAGGGGCATGATCTGGTGGTGTATCAGCCGTATTTGCAGAACAACAAAGACATCACGCTGGTCTCGGAACCGTTGGGGCGCGGGCGCATCGTTTCGAGCCTGAGCTCCAGTCTGCTGGTGCGCCGGGCGATTGCCGCGGGGATAGGGCTCGGGGAAATTCCGGTGTACATGGGGGAGCGCGACGGGCTGGTCAGGCTATGGCCGGAACGCACACGGCCGGTGCCGTACGACATATGGCTGGTGACGCACGAGGACTTGCGGCATACCGCGAGGGTGCGGGTGGTGATCGATGAGATTGTGGCGGGGTTTGCGGGGACAGGGGAGTGACGGCTGAAAGATCGCCACCTCGCTGCGCTCGACAGCTCCTACAGGGATACGGGGGAAAGCGGGAATACGGGGGTCAGTTGTT
>NZ_JAGYFZ010000009.1:0-94435 GCF_019946675.1 Pseudomonas sp. BF-B-15 | reverse complement strand
GGATTGGCGTCAACCGAACATTCCCGGCACACCCACGCACTTGTAGGAGCCGGCTTGCCGGCGATGGCGTCCATGAAATCGCCTTCGCCGGCAAGCCTGGCTCCTACAGGATTGGCGTCAACCAAACACTCCCGGCACACCCACGCACTTGTAGGAGCCGGCTTGCTGGCGATGGCGTCCTTGAAATCGCCTTCGCCGGCAAGCCGTGCTCCTACGGGATTGGCGTCAACCGAACATTCCCGGCACGCATACGCACTTGTAGGAGCCGGCTTGCTGGCGATGGCGTCCTTGAAATCGCCTTCGCCGGCAAGCCGTGCTCCTACAGGATTGGCGTCATCCGAACTTTCCCGGCACGCATACGCACTTGTAGGAGCCGGCTGCCGGCGATGGCGTCCATGAAATCGCCTTCGCCGGCAAGCCGTGCTCCTACGGGATTGGCGTCAACCGAACATTCCCGGCACGCATGCGCACTTGTAGGAGCCGGCTTGCTGGCGATGGCGTCCTTGAAATCGCCATCACCGGTAAGCCGTGCGCCTACAGATCAACCAACGCGCAGTGCGCGCAAATCCAGTCGACCGTCCTTCAGCGGCGGGCACCAGTAGTAGCCGCCAGTGATCGGCCGACTGATACGGTACAAGCCGTCGGTGATGCCATCTTCCAGACCGCTCATGCGCCGCAATTGGGCTTCGAAGGCGTCGAGGGAGAAACCGAACGCAAGGAACATCAGACCGGCGCGATCACCTTCGATCCACGGCATCGAGCGGCGGACCACAAACGCTTCGGGGGCGAAGCTTTCCTGGGCGGTGCGTTTAACGTGGGCAGAGATCGGCGCGTCATCGATTTCTTCGTTATCGCTCAAGCGACGGCCCATGATGTTGTCCTTTTCTTCGGACGGCATCGCGTGGAAGCCCTTCAGGTCGTGCTGCCACTGCTGGATCGCGGCAAAGCTGCCACCGACCACACCGTCAGCGCCCTCACCGACCAGCGCGGCAGCCACGGCGGCTTCGTCGTGCGGGTTTTCGGTGCCGTCTTCGTAACCGGTCAGGTCGTGGCCGGTGAGGTGGCGGAACGTTTCGTTCATCTGCACCAGGCGCAGGGCCGGTGCCAGCGCGGCTTCGATGGCGGTGGCGCGATTGAGCAACTCGCCACGGTCGACACCATGCAACCAGCACCACAGCGCGTGCTGGGTCGACGGGTTGTCGACGCCGACGCCGGTCAGTGCCGGAAACGGCCGCAGCCCGTCGATCTGCACGTGCAGCGCCTTGACCAGGGATTCACCGAAACCGGCCACCGCCGACTTCCCGTCCACCAGCAGCATCAATTTGTCGAGCGCGGCCGGCAGAGCATCGACGGATTCCAGCGCGAAGAACATATGACGGGCTTGAGGTGGAACGGGGGTGGCGAGGATGCCCGGCTGGTAGTAACTCATATGAACTCCTTAATAAAGAGCATGAAGTTTACCCGCAGCGTCGGCCGTTGTGTGTTCTCAGGTCAAAAGATCGCCGGATCTTGACCCCGGCACTTAAAAAGTCGAGGCAATAAGGCGTATAACCTTTGAAGTGAATTCTGAACTGCAAGCCGCCAGCGCATGGCTTACATCACATGGAGTAGCGACATGACCACAGCACACATCCTCGGCAACCTGTTTCCCGACGCCAGCGACATTCCGGAAAAGTACCGTCTCGACGGCCAGACCGAGCAACGTGAATACCTGGTCGATGGCGAACTGAAAACCTGGGCTGGCCCCCTCGCCCAAGTCCGCAGCCCGGTGTACCTGACCGGCGAAAATGGCGACGAACAAGTGATCCTCGGCAGCACGCCGTTGCTCGATGCCGACACCGCGCTGACTGCCCTCGACGCCGCCGTCCGCGCCTATGACCGGGGCCAGGGTTTGTGGCCGACCATGCGCGTGGCCGAACGCATCCAGCACGTCGAAGCGTTTCTCGGGCGTATGCGCGAACAGCGCGAAGCCGTGGTCAAGTTGCTGATGTGGGAGATCGGCAAAAACCTCAAGGACTCGGAAAAAGAGTTCGACCGCACCTGCGACTACATCGTCGACACCATCAACGCCCTCAAGGAACTCGATCGCCGCTCCAGTCGTTTCGAGCTGGAACAGGACACGCTCGGGCAGATCCGCCGCGTACCGCTGGGCGTGGCGCTGTGCATGGGACCTTACAACTACCCGCTGAACGAAACCTTCACCACGCTGATTCCGGCGTTGATCATGGGCAACACCGTGGTGTTCAAACCGGCCAAGCTCGGCGTGCTGCTGATTCGTCCGCTGCTGGAAGCGTTCCGCGACAGCTTCCCGACCGGTGTGATCAACGTCATTTACGGCAGTGGCCGCGAGACGGTCAGCGCACTGATGGCCAGCGGCAAGATCGATATCTTCGCGTTCATCGGCACCAACAAGGCCGCCAGCGACCTGAAAAAACTCCATCCGAAACCGCACCGTTTGCGCGCAGCGTTGGGCCTGGATGCGAAAAACCCTGGCATCGTTTTGCCTGAGGTGGACCTGGACAACGCCGTGAACGAAGCGGTCACCGGTTCGCTGTCGTTCAATGGCCAGCGCTGCACCGCGCTGAAAATCCTCTTCGTCCACGAAGACGTGGTCGAGGCGTTCATCGACAAATTCAACGCCAAACTCGCCAGCCTCAAACCCGGCATGCCGTGGGAAAGCGGCGTAGCCCTGACGCCGCTGCCGGAGTCGGGCAAGGTCGATTATCTGCACGGGCTGGTCGCGGATGCCGTGAGCAAAGGTGCCCGTGTGGTCAACCCGAATGGCGGTGAGGCCCGCGCGTCCTTCTTCTATCCGGCGGTGTTGTTCCCGGTAACGCCGCAGATGCGCGTCTATCAGGAAGAACAGTTCGGCCCGGTGGTGCCAATCGTGCCTTACCGGCATCTGGACACAGTGATCGATTACGTCCTGGAATCGGACTTCGGCCAGCAACTGAGTATCTTCGGCACCAACCCGGTGGCGGTTGGCCGTCTGGTAGACACGTTCGCCAACCAGGTCGGGCGGATCAACCTCAACGCCCAGTGCCAGCGCGGCCCGGACACCTATCCGTTCAATGGTCGCAAGAACTCCGCCGAAGGCACGTTGTCGGTGCATGATGCGTTGCGGGTGTTCTCTATTCGCACGCTGGTCGCGACCAAGTTCCAGGAGACCAACAAGGACCTCATCAGCGAGATCATCAGCGGCCGCAGTTCGAGTTTCCTGACCACCGACTACATCTTCTGAGGACCACGAGCCTGAGCACCTTCAGAGCCCATCGACTACCACCACTGTTGCGCCGGGTACTGCGTCCGTTGCTGGACCCGTACCGGCGCTATCGCCACGCCAGATTGATTCACGCCGTGCGTGTATCGCTGGGGTTGCTGGCGACGATCCTGCTGACCACCGGCATCCACCTGCCCCACGGTGAGTGGGCGTCGGTGACGATGCTGGTGGTGATCGGCGGTTTGCAGCACCACGGCAACATCGGTAAAAAAGCCGCCGAGCGCGCCATCGGCACCTTGATCGGCGCCGGTGTCGGCCTGTTGCTGGTGGCGCAACAAGCCTGGCTCGGGATGCCGTGGCTGACCTATTTTGCGATGTCGGTGGTCTGCGGATTCTTCTCATACCATGCCATCGGCAAAGGCGGTTACACGGCGCTGCTGTCGGCGATCACCGTGTTTATCGTTGCCGGGCATGGCGATAATCCGGTGACCGACGGGCTGTGGCGCGGGGTGGATATCCTGATCGGCATTGCCCTGGCCCTGGCGTTTTCCTTTGCGCTGCCGCTGTACGCGGTTTACTCCTGGCGCTACAACCTGGCCGATGCGCTGCGTGATTGCGCGACGATTTACGGGCGCATCATCAATGGCCTGCCCGTGACCGATGACGAGCACGTGAAGTTGATGAATCGCCTGAACACGGTGATGGTGCAACAGCGATCGCTGATGCCGTCGGTGTCCAAGGAAGTGAAGATTTCCATGACCGAGCTCGATGCCATCCAGCGCCATTTGCGCATGTGTGTCAGCACCCTGGAAATCCTCGGCAATACCCGACCGGATGCCAATGACCCCGACGCCATGGCGCATCTGCAATCGGCGTTGAAAGCGGAGCATCGGCTGATTCGCGTGCAATGGGTGGGAATGGCGCGGGCGCTGAAATCCGGCGCGTCCCAGCGGCTGAATCGCCCCGTCGAACTGCCGGCGGATTCGAGCCTGGACGCACCGGTCTACAACCCGCTGGACGGCTACCGGCTATTGATCCGGCAGCTGGCCAGCAACATTGGCGAAATGCGCCAGCGCCTGGCCAAGACCGCGCCGCGCTGGAACATCTGATTATTGTGTAACTGTCCGCCGAAACTTCAGGCTCCAGCCTTGTTGCATGCCCGCGGCGGCCAGCAGAATCGCAGCGACACCTATCCATTGCAGCACTTCCAGACGATGACCGAAGGCAAACCAGTCGACGAAAATCGCCGCAATCGGGTAAATGAACGACAACGCACCGGTCAGTGCCGTCGGCAATTTCTGGATCGCGCCGTACAGCAACACGTACATCACGCCGGTGTGAACAATGCCGAGAGTCACCAGGCTGGCCCAGGCGCTCGGTGCTTGCGGCAACGCCGAGAAGTGCGCGAATGGCGCGAGCAACAACACGCCGGTGCTGACTTGAATCAGCGCAATCAGGTGCGGTGGCGTGCCGGTCAGGCGTTTGATGATCAATGCCGCAATCGCATAAAGGAAAGCGGCCCCAAGCGCCAGCGCGATCCCCATCAGGTAATCATTGCCGCCCTCGCCCTGTTGCCCGTGTGCGCTGACAATCGCCAGCATCCCCAGAAACGAAACGCCCAGCCAGAACAGTTTCTGCAAGGTGATTTTTTCGTTGAGGAACAGCGCGGCCAAGCCGACCAGCATGAACGGCTGAACGTTATACACCGCGGTGCCAATGGCAATCGAAGCGCGGGAGTAAGAAGCAAACAACAGCACCCAGTTGCCGACAATCGCCACGCCGCTGAGCACGGCCAGCAGGAACGTGGTGCGGGTCAGAATGCCGGGGCGCAGGAAGCCGAAAGCCGAGCAAATCAGCAACAAGGTGCCGGCGCCGAACACGCAACGCCAGAACACCACGTCCAGCACCGGTTGCCCGGACACCAGCACGAACCAGCCGATGGTCCCGGAAATCAGCATGGCGGCGGTCATCTCGAATGACCCGCGACGAAGTGTTTTGTCCATCATCAGACTCCTGTGATTGAGCCCAAAGTATGCCCATCCAACCGGGGGCTTCTCCAGCGCAAAAAGCAGGCTAAACTCGACATCTGCCTTTTTTATCAAGGCGGTTTCGATTAATTGCCTTACAGGGGTTGCGCCATGACTGACGATATCGACCAGGTGCTGATTACGGCGTTGATGGAAGACTCACGGCGTTCGCTCAAGGCGCTGGCAAACCTCAGCGGCCTGTCCTCACCGAGCGTCGCCGAGCGTTTGCGCCGCCTCGAAGAACGCGGCGTGCTCAAGGGCTACACCGTCGAGATTGATCCCAAGTGTTTCGGCTATCAACTCCAGGCCATCGTGCGTATCCGCCCGTTGCCGGGCCAGTTACAAGAGGTGGAGCGGCAAATCCAGGCGATTCCCGAATTCACCGAGTGCGACAAGGTCACCGGCGACGACTGCTTCATCGCCCGCCTGCACGTGCGCTCAATGGAACAGCTGGACACCCTCCTCGACCGCCTCAACACCCATGCAGAAACCAACACCGCCATCGTCAAGAAAACCCCGGTCAAACGCCGATTGCCGCCCATGGCGTAAGCCCTCAGCCAAATCGCAGGCAAGAAAAAACCCGCCGAAGCGGGTTTTTTACTCATGGACGACGATTAATCATCGCGGCTCATGATGCCGAAGATCTGCAACAAGCTGATGAACAGGTTGTAGATCGACACATACAGGCTGATGGTCGCCATGATGTAGTTGCGCTCGCCGCCGTGAATGATGGCGCTGGTCTGGAACAGAATGCAGACCGAGGAGAACAGCACAAAACCTGCGCTGATCGCCAGTTGCAGACCGCTGACCTGGAAGAAGAAGCTCGCCAGCGTCGCACCCAGCAGCACGAAGAAACCTGCGGTGATGAAGCCACCGAGGAAGCTCATGTCCTTACGGGTGATCAGCACGTAAGCCGACAGACCGCCAAACACCAGCGCCGTCATTGCGAAGGCCGAGCTCACTACTTCCGCGCCGCCCTGCATGCCCAGGTAACGGTTAAGGATCGGGCCGAGCAGGAAACCCATGAAACCGGTCAAGGCAAACGCCGACACCAGGCCCCACGCGGAATCACGGAGTTTGTTGGTTAGGAAGAAAAGGCCGTAGAAACCGATCAGCACCACGAAGATATTCGGGTAGCCGACGCGCATCTGCTGGGCGACGAACGCCATCACGCCGCTGAATGCGAGGGTGAGAGCGAGCAAGCCGTATGTGTTGCGCAGGACGCGGCTAACCTCTAGCTGCTCAGCCTGCACGCTGTTATTAACTGCGTAATCCTGTTCGCGCATGGCGACACTCCTGTTGGTTTGAAACGTTCAGTCGCAAAGATCATAACAGACGCTCTGTAACAAGCCATGCACAGAGTTTGACAGTGTGTTTCATTCAGGTATTATGGCGCCCGCAACGCAAACGGAGGTGTGGCCGAGTGGTTTAAGGCAACGGTCTTGAAAACCGTCGACTGTAACAGGTCCATGAGTTCGAATCCCATCGCCTCCGCCATCTTTATACGACAAAGCCCTGATTATTCAGGGCTTTGTCGTTTCTGGGGTTTGGAGAAATCAGCGCCGATGGGCAAGTGTTCCATAACTATTTGGGATGTGTTCCATAACTCAGCCCGTTTTGCCCTCCTCCGGCGTCCTGCCGACTGCGTTACTCCCCTATGGGTGTCATCACATTTCCGCTGCTACGCTGACCTTCTTTCATGGAGGAATCGCTTTGCCCACTTCAGATCTGCTCCCTTCCCTGCTCTACAAGATCAACGAAAACCAACTCGCCCTCTAGGCCGCCATCCTCGAACTGTCTAACTGGGTCGAGCAGCGAGGTGCCGCCAAAATTCGTAGGTTAGCGACCCATCTAGGTAGCCTTCCGCAACCGCAATGGATAGCTCGTTCAGCACTTCTTTCGGTGCAACACCGAACCTTTCGCAAATAGGAACAAGATCGCTCAGCGTTAAACCGTCTGCTTCCGCTGTCACCAACAGCTCATTGAGTTCGTTCCTCGGTAAAACCCTGATCATGAACTTCTTCCGGTTAGATGCGAAGGTAACGGCTGCGTCATTCATAAAGCTTCTGACGATAAAGTTGGCCGCACAGCGCTGCCATCAGTCAACGCCTTCCTCCATCAATGCTTCATGGTCGATCAACATCTTCTAAATGCAATGTCCGCTTTGGGTTGTGGATTCAACCGGTCGATAGCGGCCCTTCAGTCTTAACGAGACACTTCACGCGCATAGGCTTGGCACGCCGCCAAAGCGATCAGTCCTTGGTCGCCGGCATCGGTGATTCCGATAATTCGTTGAGCATGCGCTGGGTCAAGTTGGGGCGCGGGCTCCTCCATGAACCACGCTGCCGGGTTTGCCAGCGCTTTCTTCGGGTCGCCATTCGAGTACTGCATGGCCTCAATCTGGGCGCCCTGAAGACTGCTGTGCTGCTTGGCATAAGCACCGGCACGTTTATGGTGGAAAAGCGAGGAAACAGGGAGCCAGCCCCTGTAAAAACAGGCGCCTTCATCAACAAACACAGCATTCGATTCAAGCCGGTGACCGACGCCAGGTGTTATGCGGGTCACGGAGGAAAGCATCAATGATGCCCGTTCGAAGAGTGGGCTTTGGGATGCTGACCAGGTGCTACCGATTTTGCCGAGAGCTGATCAGCTGCTGGCACTTATCAGCCACCTGTGGATGGGCTTCAGCCACACGGGATAGCACTCGATACATCTGGAGCTCGTCCAGAAACGGGTAGACGTCGAGGTTAAGTGCGATCTGAACCTTGCGCAGGTTGGTGCCTTCTGCAAGCCAACGCTCAATAGTGCGAGTCATTGCCGAACCGTTGTCGTCTGTCTGCCAAGCCAGCAAGTCAAAGAGCTTGGCCACCTGTAGAGACGGGATCGACTCGGGGATATTGGCAAAAAGCCGATCAGCCAAATCTAGCTCACCAAATTCGGTCACGATTGCCTGCACAACATTGAAAGCCTCTATGTACTCCGGCTCGTGGCTTTCTAATGCGATCACGTCTAGCGCTCTAGCTACAACCTGGTGCATGTAAATTCCGTGCTCTAAGGAGAGATGCTGATGCTACCAGCCTCTGGTGTAACGGGCTCAACAACCAGCACCACGTCAGCCTGACGATAACTGCCCGAGCACCTGACTGGAGGTTCGTACCTGTGAAAGTCAGGCCGCGTCGGAGTGGACGTAGTGACAATACCAGCGCCGCGATTGCAAAGCGGAATGCTTCAGCGTCCACCCCGATGCGGACGAAACTGCGGCCTATAACCGCCCACCTGCATCAATCCTAGAATCGGTTGTTATCGAGCGCTGGCGAACTGAACACGGCCGTGGAACTCGGCGCCGGAGACTTTACCGGCATTTCTGCCAACTTGAGCTGATGATTACAATATGGTCGAATGAATATTGGCATTTTGCCAGGGAGAATTCAGGTGAAGCAGTACCGTGGGCTCATCATATTCATCGCGACAATGGTTTCAAGCTTCGTCCTTGTCCAAGTCTGGCACAAGAAAGCGGCTCCAGAGGAGAAGAAACAAGAACTGGAACGGCAGTATGATGGGATTGCGCACGTGATGAATGCCGACCCACCACCAATGCCGGACGACTCGATCCGCCTTGATCACATAAGATACGGTGACGGAGTCCTTCATATCCCGTTCACCCTCACGAAAGTGACGAAAAGCGAAATTGATGTTGATGCGTTCACCGTTGAGAGAAAAGAGCTACTAGTCACCGCCAGTTGTGGTGAAAAGGGGCTAGGCCCTTTTGTTAAATCAGGTCTGGTCGTCAACTACACCTTCAGCGACTCAAGCAACTTATCGATTGCCGACTTCAAGATCGGACAGTCCGACTGCCAATAAGCTCACACCCCTACCAAAGCCCGCCACTCTCGCGGGCTTTTTTTGTGCGCGCAGCCCCAGATACCTCCCCTCTTTTCCCATGACCGTATCGGAAGGTGCCAGACCAGTCTCACGGCTGGGTTTGGTCACCCGCGCCTGGCCTCTGGCCAATGCGGTTTGCGCCTCGGAGGCGACCATGGCAACCAGCTATGCAAACAGTGCGCAGGCCCGAGAGTGGGATACCGGGCGCGCATCGACCAGATCTATGCCTCCTACAACGAGTCGAACAAACGTCCCGCCATTACGGCGGCTGACCGCAAGGCGCTGCGGAAACTCGCGGAGGCGTTATGAGCAAACGGAAGGCAAACAACGGCTTCGCCCGCGCCGAACGAAGCTGCCGGGCATTAATGCGAACCAATCATGTCGCCGTCGTGAACATCGACCCGAGCGGCGCGCAGATCATGGCGAACTGGGAAAGCTGCCGGCAGATCCGGAGTTTGGCTATCGCCAACGCCCTATTCGACTTCGCCTACCACTGGACGATTTACCTCAGCGCCATGTGTCGAGACGAGCGCGGCGTTGAGTACGTCAAGTCGGTGGAGATATCACCGGAGGGCATCTACAAGGTCGAACGCCTCACCGATGCCTTCGAGCACTACTACCTGGAGCTGCGCGGCAGCTGCAACCCGAACCACATGGTCGATTCAGGCTGGATCGCCATTCCCGCGGAGGTATCGCTTGATGAGGCCCAGGCCGCAAAGCTGTTCTACGCCGCCGGCGCATGGTATCAGGTGAAGGTCGCAGCATGAGGCGCATCAACAAACAGGTGCGTCAGCGCCGACGACAGACATGGCTGGATATACCGGCCCACGGAATTGAAGAGGCAGGCCATGGCCAAGAGTGGACAAGAGAGATCGGCAAAGGCTGCCGAGAAGCGAATCCAGTACGACGAGAAGGAATTGCGACACCGAGTGAGTCTCGGCCCCCTACAGAAGCTTGATGACTTGATGGCCTGGAACGGCGTTACTCCGCTCAGCTAATTCCGGTTCCTGAGCCTCAAGAGTTTTTGCTGAAATCACATAGAACCCGGTGCATTCAGCCAGCTCATGAGCAAGATTGTTTACCGCTCGCTCGGGCTCATACGCAAATGCCGCACCAATCGGCAGTACCAGTACAAACGGAATATATCTGACCAAAGCTGAGCGTCCTTTCACTGCTTGTGTTGTTCGGGCATGGAAGACACCAGTAAAGCACAGCTGTAACTCCCTCCCCCTTCAAAGTCAGCCGCTATAGCGGATCAAATTCGCCTAGCTGCTCGCGGGCGTCCGAAATGGCGTACTCAAGCAATTCAAGCGGGACGTCTTGCTCGAACAGAGTTACCTCGAAACGCAACGTTTCATCGTTCCGAAATATCTCAAATACCGGCCCCTTCTCACCTCGCCAGCATTCCAGCGCCAAGCCGTCGTGACCTTCAACAACGCTTGAAGCACGACAGAACCGGTATTCGACTCCGTGTACGACCATATCGAACCTCCACCTAATGTTGGCGGCACGATACCTCTCCCCAAAGTGAAATTGAAAGCCGCTATAGCGGCAAAGGAACAGTCATGCCTGAAGAAACTGTTTTGATCCAGCCGCTACCGGTTGAACGCGATGTTGATGGCTGGTGGTCGCACCCCGCATACCTGTCGGAGTACGACGACGAAATAACCGAAGCCCAGTTCATGGAGTGGTGCCTGCGCAATCAGGTGGAAACGAAGATCACGTACATGGAAAGCGACGTTCCATTTGATGTGTTCGACGCCTACATGGATGACGGCCAGTGCGATTGCTCCAAGTGGGAGATTCAAGCCCCAGCCGAACCGGGCTGGTTCATTCTGTCGATCCACGACGCCGAAGACGGGCCAGTCTGCATCTGGGGTCGTCGCGCACTTCCAGTTCCGAAACTTCCCGGAGCACAGGAGGCGTCATGAAAGCGCTTTCAATTCGCCAGCCCTGGGCGTGGCTGATCATCCACGGCGGCAAGGACATCGAGAATCGGTCATGGCATACGAAGCACCGCGGCCGGTTCCTGGTGCATGCATCCAAAGGTATGACGCTGAAGGAGTACGCCGACGCAGCAGCCTTTGCGGATCTTGAATGTGGAGTGAAAATTCCACCATTCAATGATCTGCAGCGCGGCGGCATCATCGGCTCGGTGTTCTTGGCTGATAGCCGCGACAGCAGCTTGTCGCCCTGGTACATGGGCGAGAAGGCATTCCTACTGGTTGCGCCAGCGCCTCTACCCTTCGTGCCACTCAAGGGCCGGCTGAATTTCTTCGAAGTACCTGACGAACTGGTGACGCCATGATCGCCCTCGCCTGGTTCGCCTACGTGTACTGCTACAAGGGGCCGCGGTGATGACCTCAGGCTTGCTTCTTCCCCTTGGCCCATCCGCACACCATCAAAACCAAGCCGGGAATCCACAAGCCGGGCGCGGTGATGGCAAAACCACAAACGGCCAATGGTAGCCCTGTCAGAAACAACGGATTTCGTAACGCCTTTTCCATAGCAACCTCTCCTTAATGTCTCCCATTAAACCACAAGGCCTACCGGTGAACGGCGGGCTTGCACCTGGAAAAAGATCATGACCATCACTGCACCGGTCATCCGCTACCACAGCGCGAAGTTCCGGCTCGCTCCATGGGTGCTTCAACACTAAAACAGACCAGGTCCGCTTGATCGGAAACAGCGTTTATCCGGATGAGGCGGAAGCCTTGGTCGGCGCCAACGCCGCCGACATCATTGTTGTTTTACCAGCGCCTCGCAGCCTGACCCACTTGTTTCAAGATTTCGCTGAGCTGCGTTGAAACAGCATGGAGTAAGCGTAATAGCCAATATTGATCTCTGCGACTGCCATCACCCCAATTACGAAGCCAAACATAAAAGATAAAAATATAAAACCTGTCGCAATCACCCCTACAAACCATTTAAGGATTAGCAACACCTTTGGATCAAGCAACCGCATTTCATTCAGGACAAGCGCTAAGGCAACTCCTATTAACAAACCGACGACAATGCTTAAAAACATGGGTCAACTCCCTTTGGTTAAAGCCCGGGAGTTTACCCCAGGCCGCCCCCAATCTTATCACTCCACCGCCCGGGCATGACCCGGCATAGGACGCCCATGCCCACGCAGCGGCGGACCGATGTAAAAAGTCAATTATTCCGAAGCGATCGATGTCCTAGAACGACTCCCCAAGCTGCCAGATCGCTCTTTAGTGGCACGGTGCAATAAGGAAACGTTGTAATCGTAGGTCGATATCAACGGCACTGGCCCCTCGTTCCGAGCCATCCCGAGCCATTGCCTTGTTCGTTCAACGTCAAAGCATTCGTTCTTGAACTTCATCTTCGCAACAAGGTTTGCTGAGACCCTGAAGTGTCCACATCCGGCCGAGCATTTGACCTCGGACCAGCATCCTGTCGTGTGAACAATTTTAGAAACAGCTTGGCAAATTAAGCATTGCATGTCCGATCTCCATTTCGATGACCAACTCACTGTAGCCGAACACCGGCCAAGGCTCCTCCATGCCCATAGAAAACAAACCGGTCGAGCCTGGCTTTGACCTGAACACGCCAGATGGCGGACGCGGTTACATAGCCCACCTGTTCAAGACCGTGCTCAAGCATCACGACTATCGCCATTACATCAATGGATGGCGAGGACGGTTACTGCCGGGGCATCGTGTTTGCACTCGAAGATCTCGGCGTGCAGGTGAACCAATAATCGCCCTCGGCTAGTTCGCCTACGTGTACTGCTACAAGGGGCCGCACCGATGAAGGCTCGCATCGAAAAGAAGTTGAGCAAACGGCTCGTTCAATTGCACCCGACGCTGTATCGAAAGGCCTGGCCTGACGATGAGCACTCCGAACTGGCATACGACCAGAAGTCGAACGCCAGGCATTGCCTGAGCGTGGGAGGTGGAACCGATTATTGGGGTGACGGGCTGGATGCTTACACCACCTGGGCGGACTGGAAGATGAATTGGCCTTTCCATGGTCCGTTCGAGGAATACCCGCATGGGCATGACCTTGCTCACTACCCGAACGCGGAAGGCTTCAAGCCGACGACTCAAACCTGCTTAACCTGGCCGCCAAGTGCGAACTGGCATCCAAAGCAACAGCCTAACCCCTCTTCCACCTACCAGCCTGCTGCTGAACGGCGAATGTCACCGGCACCACTGCATCTCACAGGGGACTCCGTCATTGTCGCCATCCATTTTCATTCCTGGACAATTTTGCAGAAAGCTTTTGGCCTCTGCGCACGAGGTCATCTGCGAGCAGTATTTGCGCCCATCGCATTTGACTGGAGCCGAAACAGGCTTCGGCGCTGTCACGACCGTAGAGATGATTTGGGGCGTCGATAGCCGAGCCTCAGCCCAGGACTGTAATTCAGGGGAAAGTTTCCAAGCCAACAGACCAACAACAAGCACAACCAAAATCAGTTTCATCTTGATCCATCCATGATGAGAGACCGTTTGCGTTCTCACGTTGCCTGCTTTCCAGCGTAACCCACAAATTCATATACAGCCTGCCGGTTAACGCCGGGCGAGGATAACTATCGCGAGGAACACGGATAGGAATCAACGGCGCCTGCTGGAAAAGCAGAACGCCAAGCTGCCACCGAACCTTCAACACCAAAGGAGACATCACCGAGCGGGTTTACCGTCGCGTTGGCGCTATCGCCAAACCATCAAAATAGCCGAAAAAACAGTTCCATAACTCAAAGCAGGCCCCTTGTATTACGCGGTCTGTAGGGGTGCTGAAAAATGAAAGTAATGGAACGGAAAAACGCTACGAACATCGGCCCGCTTACGTCTTTGTATCGGTCTTGAAAAGCGTCGGCTGTAACAGGTCCATGAGTTCGAATCCCATCGCCTCCGCCATTTTCTTAGAAATCCTTGATTTTCAAGGATTTTTCAGGGCTGGCTAGCAAGGTAGACGCAACAGGCGTCACAAAGCTAACCGCAGTAACAGCCGAAAGGCCTAGAGCTGTAAATGCCCACAAAAAATCGATATCTAAGCCTAACGCGCAACGGAAAATACGTTTCCGAGCGCGCCGGCCTACGCCTATCGCTCGCCTTTTGCAGCGATCAGAGCTCAAAATCCCCCTTCAAATAGACAGCCGCTCAACTGGGGCCACAGGACGAGGGATATCCATGTTGTTGACCCTAGCTCTCTGCAGAGAAAGCGCCCCAAATAACAGGGCGTGCAGAACGCATCCGAATTTTAATACTAGAGAATCATCAGACTGATGACTTGCAATTCATTCCTTTTTACGAAGGCGACTGACAAATACAGCGTCGCTGGTAGTGAAGGTATTTTTTGCTCTCAGCCAGTCGGTGACTACGTTACCCGCTCTTGATTCGTTATCCAACATACGCTGGATAAACCAAACCGCGACCGGAATCCATACCGCCGTCGGGCCGGTAACCAATGCGGGCACTAGTGCCCCTGTCAATGTAAGCAAATCTCGTCTCTTTGCACCCCGCTCAATACGCTCTAATAATTGAACTTTATCATTGACGGCCGCCACATAACCCCCAACTGATTCAGCACTGAAATTATGATCTTTAAGCAATTTATTTAGACGATTGACGTCTTCCGCGCTGAAAGCAGCTACCACATCTTTAATAGGAGTATGTCCATCGAGAACAAGCAGATCCTCTACAACTACACCCATGTTCGAGGCCGTATCAATAATAGGCTGATGAGGTACGCCAGTGACAAAACTAGCGGCCAACATTACTATTTTTTCGACATTAAATCCGCTAGAACTCACAGGGCAATAATTAGCGTTAAGTGCAGTACCCCATTCAACAGAAGTTGAGCATGCCAAGACAACCGGATTTATATCTGTACCACTTTTTTCGGAAATTATTTCTGCCAGCAGCCGGCCTATACCGTGATGGAATCCTGCTCTGGCGCCCTGAGTTGAAAAATCCGTTTCTAAAGATGCCCAGCTCGAACCGAGGTATCTACGTACCGACTGCAGTTCGGAAAGACTAGGGTCGGTTTTGTTCGAGCTTAGCAGGTCAAGTAAATTGCGGCGTGCTTCATTATCTAGGGCAGGATACAACAAAGGATTCCTTTTACGACCCTCTGCGATAGTAGCCGCCGCAAGCTGCCTGTGAAGTACAAACTGGCTCTGATCGTGATCAAGCAACTTTGCAAGCATCGTCCGATCATAGAAATGGAGCTCGGCAGGCAGAACAACAATAACCCGCCCCGAGTTAATCAATTCAAGAAACTCGCGCTCTGAGATTGAGAAACTTTCAAGCAATCCCTCCAACCCTTTAAATGGAGGCGAAAGATATATCGTATTGTAAGTTGTTAAATAATTCCTAATATTGCTCGGCATTCCAAATGAACAGTCAATAAAGCACGCCGCTCGTTCCCGTTTAGTCGAGGGGATGTATTGCGAAGAATCAATCTGTTCGGTTGAAAATAACGATAACCGATCATCGAACCATTGCTGCTCACCTGATTCTTGCGCTGCAATGAGCTTAGATGGCCAACCTTTCAAGCGTTGATCAGTGAAGTAAAAGTCGGGTGTTTGGTATCCAGGAAAGCCCTCTGGATCAACCTTAAACTCCAGATCAATACTAATGCCAAGATTGGAAATTGCAATTTCTATAAGCTGCACTGACTCTTCATCGAGCTCAACCGGCGAAATAATGCGAAGAAGTGCTGGATGATCATCAATTTTGAAAATCGGAAACTTTCTAGGTAGCTGACGCCTTAGCTCAAGATGAAATTCTGACGTATTGAGAGGAGCGCCATTGAGCTGAGATAATTGCTCAGGTGTCCGAGCAGGTATGCGAACAGAATCCTTTGGCGGACTTTTTACCAGGTCAACTTGATAAGCGATAATACGACAATATTGATCAAACCATTCTTTCAATGGCAGCCCTTCGGATGACACTGCCTCATCTAGCGTAAAACATACGATAAAGTAGCTGCCATTTAAACACCAGAGCCCACCAAACTCTACTTGAGATTGATTTAATATTAGCCGCTCATATGAAGTCTGCGCATAACCCTTAGCAAAGCCGAACTTATCCATGGCATATATCCCTCGTTGTCAGCCAAAGCCGAGCATATCACGGCTTTCTGCTTAGTAAGGCGATTCGTCAAGACGCGATAGCGCACCGGCCAAAGGTAGTCTTCCAGGCAATCAAGCCTTGCCTGCGTCATAGCCGTACACCAACCTCCCTGCCACCACAACGGGCCGGTAGAGAAATCGGGTACCGAGCATTTATTGATAAGACTTTGTCATGGTCATTCCTGCTTTTACTTTGCCTGTAACAAAGAGAGTGGAAGTCCTGAGATAGCGAACAACTAATGATTTACCCAGACGACCGTCGGTGCTTGTGAGTTTACCAAAGTTTCCTTGATTAATAGTGCCTATTATTGATGAATCAGGACCGAAACTTACGGACAAAAAGTTCCCCAGAACTTGAATAGCAAAACTTGACGCGGAGTCCCGTACGTTCGCCAATCCTAGCGTCGATGAGGTATTTGTGGGGGGTGAGATATCGCTGATGGCATATTTCACGTTTACGTTTGATGCGCCTGCCCCGCAATCCAAATCGATAGAAAATGGGGATCCTCCAAGGAGTTCAGGGCTATTGGGGAATATGTCTGCACTCGGAGGCAGCCTGACCAAAACACTCACCGAGCAGTATGTTCGAACCGGGGATACTGAATGCCGGAGTAATAATCACACTTTCCTATGAGTGAAGTTAGTAGCCGTTGAGCCGTCTCAGATTGGTGTAAAACACGACACCGTGAGTCGAGACGGCCTATTCCATATTCAGAGCAGTATTGAACGATCCTCGCCATGCCCCTGAGAATCGTGAGCAATCGCCGTCAGGGTCAAGAGCGCACTGAATTCATGACCTGCTTCGTCCAGACAACATCCGGGCAAGGGTGTTATCACCGACCCAGTAATGATGGAACAGGCCAGCGAGCGCATGCAGGCCGATCAGCCAGTAGCCGCTGGTGCCAAGCCATTCGTGCCAGTACTTGAATCGCTTGGCCAGATCCGGATCCACCGACACCGGTGCCGACAGATAGAAGTCGAAATACGGCAAGGGCTTGCCCCCCGCAGCCAGCATCAACCAAGCCATCAGTGGCGTCACAATCATCAAGCCATACAGCGCCAGGTGCATCAGGTGTGACAGGCCGGTCTGCCAGGCCGGCGGGGTTGGAGTGATCGGCGGACGCGGCGTCAGACGCCCGAGCAGGCGAATCCAGACCAGAGCGAAAATGCTTATCCCGAACAGCCCATGCAACCCCAGGAACAGAGCTCGTGCGTTGCTGCCGCGTGGCAGCAGCCCTTTGATCTCAATGCACGCATACACGCCGACGAACAGCGCCAACATCAGCCAGTGCAGGGTGATCGACAGCTTTGCATAACGATCTGTGACTATCTCGCGGGTCATAAACACGCCTCATCAAAATTTAGGACGACTGCCGTGCGACAGCCTCTGAGCGGTTGCTTTGAACCGGCGGCACGCAGCCTGTCGGTCAAAACTTAAGACAATCTGAAGACCAGCGCTCAACGAACCTTTTTCCACCTTCAGACTTCGTTAAGAAATGCCTCGGATACTCCCCCCAAACTTATAGAGGGAGGCGTTCCGCCCATGCCCGATTTCGACTGGAACATTGCATTGCCGCTGCACTTCGGCCAGGCAGAAACGCCACAGATCGTCCTGTCCCGCGCCTTGCCGGGCGATGAACAGAGGCCGGTATTCGAGAACTTTATCCAGCAACGCTTTCGCAAGGTTCACGGTGCAGACATTCGTCATTTCATGCCGCAGTTGTTCGGCATAAGCAGCAGCGACGGCGAACTGTGCGCGGTCGCCGGGGTACGCCTGGGCCGTGACGAGCCGTTGTTTCTGGAGCGTTATCTGGACAAACCGATCCAGACATTGATCAGCGCCGTGGTAGAACGCCCGGTGGACCCTGCCGGCATTGTCGAGGTTGGCAATCTGGCCGCCACCGACACCGGCAATGCGCGGATGAGCATCATTGCCATTACCTATCTGCTGGCCATGGGCGGGCTGGAATGGGTGGCCTTCACCGGCAACATGGGCCTGGTCAACAGCTTTCACCGACTGGGCCTGAAACCGGTGACCCTCTGCGCCGCCGACCCGCAGCGACTGGGCGACGACCGGCACAGTTGGGGCAGCTACTACGAAAGCAAACCCTGGGTTCACGTCGGCAACATCCGCGCCGGCTTCATTCATTTGCGCAACATCGGTCTGTTCAGCCGGCTGGGCTTGCCATCGTCCCTTGACGGAGCCTGCCATGTCGCCTGAATGCCAACGATTCGAGCAGGCCTTGCGCAGCCATGCCGAGCACAAGAGCAACGTCATTGCCCTGTGGGGCGACACCCTGAAAATCGATTACGCCACGCTGTACGCTGAAGTGAAGTACCGCCAGCAACGTCTGCGCGATGAACAGGCAAGCGTCATCGCCCTGGCTCTGGACAACGGCGTCGAGGCCATACTCTGGGACTTGGCCGCGCTGTTCGAAGGCCTTACTTGCGTGACCTTGCCCCCCTTCTTCAGCCCCGCACAGCGTGCCCACTGCCTGGAACAGAGCCAGGCAGAACGAGTGATTGCCGAACCGGAATTCGAAGCCGAACTGCTCGTTGCCGGGTATGAGAAAAGCGCCGAGTTCTGGCGACGCCCGTTTGCCGGCCCGAGCCGAATGCTCCCCGGCACGGCCAAACTGACCTTCACCTCCGGCACCACCGGGACTCCCAAAGGCGTGTGCCTGAGTGCCGACAGCTTGTTGCGGGTAGCGCGGGAACTGGATCAGGCCAGCAAACCCACTGAACCACAGCATCACCTGGCGCTGTTGCCGCTGGCGATCCTGCTGGAGAACCTGGGCTGCTACGCCGCGCTCTACGCCGGTGCCACCCTGAGCCTGCCGAGCCAGAAAACCCTGGGCATCCGGGGCGCCAGCGGCGTCGACGTACCGCGCCTGCTCGGTTGCCTGGCCAGTCGTTCGCCCGAGAGCCTGATTCTGGTGCCGCAACTGCTGCTGATGCTGGTCAGCGCAACCGAACAGAACGCGTTCAATCCGCAAACACTGCGCTTTGCCGCCGTCGGTGGCGCGCGGGTCTCAAAGGACTTATTGCAACGCGCCCGGCATGTCGGCCTACCGGTCTATGAAGGTTACGGCCTGTCCGAATGCGCTTCGGTCGTCTGCCTCAATCGCCCCGCAGCGTACCGTGCAGGTAGCGTCGGCCGGCCCCTGCCCCACGTCGAAGTGAAACTGGCCGAAGACGGTGAGGTACTGATCAAGGGCTCGCTCTTGCTCGGTTACCTGGGTGAGCCGGCCTACACCGGCGAGTGGTGGCACAGCGGCGATCTCGGGGAGTTCGACGCGCAGGGTTTCCTCTTCCTCAACGGTCGCAAAAAGCATCAGTTCATCACCAGCTACGGGCGCAACGTCAACCCGGAATGGGTCGAAGCGGAACTCACCCAACGCCAACACATCGCCCAGGCTTTTGTGTATGGCGAGGCCCTGCCGCGAAATCACGCACTGCTGTGGCCCAACCGCCCGGACTGCACGGACGAACAACTGGCTGCTGCCGTCGCCGAAGCCAACAACGCGTTACCCGATTATGCGCAGGTGCATCACTGGACACGCCTGAATGAACCCTTCACTGCCGCCAATGGCCTGCTGACCGCCAATGGCCGCCCGCGCCGGGACGCCATCGTCGCGTTGTACCGCGCACAACTGACTGAATTTCCCCATTCCGAGGAGCCCGCATCATGACGTTTTTCGACACCCTGCAAGAAGCCACTCAACAAGAGCGCCACGAACTGTTCAACCTGCCGATCATCCTTGATGCGCTGCAAGGCCAGGTCAGTCTTGAAAGCTATCGGGCGTTTCTCGCTCAGGCGTACTACCACGTGCGCCATACCGTGCCGCTGATGATGGCGTGCGGCGCGCGCCTGCCCACACGCCTGGAATGGCTGCGCAAGGCGGTATGTGAATACATCGAGGATGAATACGGCCACGAACAATGGGTGCTCGACGACATAGCCGCCTGTGGAGGTGATCGCGAAGCGGTGCGCAACGGCCAGCCCTCGCTGCCGATTGAACTGATGGTCGGTTTTCTCTATGACCTGATTGCCCGGGGCAACCCGGTGGGGCTGTTCGGCATGGTCAACGTGCTGGAAGGCACCAGCATCGCCCTGGCGACTCACGCGGCGGGCAGCATCCGTGAGCACTTGGCCTTGCCGGAAAGCGCCTTCAGTTATTTGAGCTCCCACGGTTCGCTGGACATCGAGCACATGCAAACCTATCGCCGGCTCATGAATCAACTCGACGACAGCGCCGACCAGGCCGCCGTGATCCACGCCTCGAAAGTGGTGTACCGGCTTTACGCCGACATGTTCCGCGGTTTGCCGGGCCGCCTGGAAGTCCAACATGCAGCTGCATGAGGCCCGTGTGGTCCTGACCGGCGCGAGTGGCGGCATCGGCATGGAGATCGCCAGCGCACTGTGCGCCGCCGGTGCCCGGGTCCTGGCCGTGGCTCGTCACCAGGAGTCACTGCTGCCGCTGCTCGCGCGCTATCCGCAGAACATGCACTGGGTGGCCGCCGACCTGACGTTGCCCTTCGACCGGCACAAGGTACTGGCCGCCGTTGAGGCCATCGGTGGCATCAACCTGTTGATCAATGCCGCCGGCGTCAATCATTTCGCCATGCTGGAGCAGCTCGATGACAGCGACATCAACGCCATGTTGGCGGTCAACGTCAGTGCACCGATTTGCATGACCAAGCTGCTGTTGCCGCAGCTCAAGCAAGCCGACAGTGCCATGGTGGTGAATGTCGGCTCGACCTACGGTTCGATCGGCTACCCCGGTTATGCCAGTTACTGCGCCACCAAGTTTGCCCTGCGCGGTTTTTCCGAAGCCCTGCGCCGGGAACTGGCGGATACCCGGGTCAGTGTTCTGTACGTGGCACCCCGCGCCACCCGCACATCGATGAACAGCGCGGCGGCCCAAGCCCTGAACGATGCCCTCAAGGCCAATGTCGACGACCCGAAAACCGTGGCCTCGGCCGTCCTCCACGCCATCGCCGGCGACCACCGCGACCTTTACCTGGGCTGGCCGGAACGTTTTTTCGTGCGTCTCAACAGCCTGTTGCCCAACCTGGTGGATCGAGGCCTGCGCAAGCAATTGCCACTGATCCGCCGTCTGAGCCACAAACCCGAGAACGAGCAAAAACCATGAAAAAAATCTTTGCCTGCCTTTTGATAGGCGCCTTCAGCCAGATCGCCTGGGCCCTCGACAGCGCCGACCAGCAACGCCTCTCTGTCCTCCAGCAGAGTTGGGCGCACATTCAATACGAAATGCCGGAAAAACAACGCGAGCAAGCCTTCGAACAACTGGCCGCGCAAGCCTCCGCCTTCAGCCAGGAACGCCCGGCCGTGGCCGAAGCGTGGATCTGGAAAGGCATTGTCACCAGCAGTTGGGCCGGCGCCCAAGGCGGGCTCGGGGCATTGGGCAAAGCCAAAGACGCCAAGGCTGACCTGGAAAAATCCCTGACTCTGGACCCCAAAGCCCTGCAAGGCTCGGCTTACACCAGCCTCGGCGCACTGTATGACCGCGTACCCGGCTGGCCCATCGGTTTTGGTGATTCAGACAAGGCCGAACAACTGCTCAAGCTTGCCTTGCAGATGAACCCCAATGGCATCGACAGCCTGTACTTTTGGGGCGATCACCTTTACCGTCAAAAGCGCTACTCTGAGGCCAAGGCAGCGTTGCAAAAGGCGCTGCTGGCCGCCCCTCGCCCCAACCGCGAAACGGCCGATGCCGGGCGCCGCAAAGAGATCGAGACGTTGCTGGTGGACGTAAACAGAAAACTCGACTGACAGGAGTTCGCGTGCGTTTATTACTGATCGAGGATGACGTCGCCCTCGGCGAAGGCATTCACCAGGCCCTCGGGCGCGAAGGCTACACCGTCGACTGGATCAAGGACGGCAGCAGCGCCCTGCATGCCTTGCTCAGTGAAACCTTCGACCTGGCCGTGCTTGATCTCGGCCTGCCGCGCATGGACGGTCTCGAAGTGCTGCGGCGCCTGCGCGACAGCGGTTCCAACTTGCCGGTCCTGATACTCACCGCCCGCGATGCCACCGAAGACCGCATCGCCGGGCTGGATGCCGGCGCCGATGACTATTTGATCAAACCGTTCGACCTGGCCGAACTCAAAGCCCGGTTGCGCGCCCTGCTGCGGCGCAGTGCCGGACGCGCTCAAATGCTGATCGAGCACGCTGGCATCAGCCTCAACCCCGGCACGCAGCAGGTCAGCTATCTTGGCCAGCCCGTGGGGCTGACACCCAAGGAATACCAGTTGTTGCACGAATTGCTCTCGCCACCGGGTCGCGTCATGACCCGCGATCATTTGATGCAATTGCTGTACGGCTGGAATGAAGAAGCGGAAAGCAACACCCTGGAAGTGCACATCCATCACCTGCGCAAGAAATTCTCCACCGACCTGATCCGCACCGTTCGCGGTGTGGGCTATCTGGTGGAGGAACGTCGATGACGTCGATCCGTCGCCGTACGCTGACGCTGATCATCGGCTTGATGCTCGCCGGGCTGGCGGTGATCAGCCTGTTTAACGTGCACGACAGCAACCACGAAATCGCCGAGGTCTACGATGCGCAACTGGCGCAGAATGCCCGCCTGTTGCAAGGCGTGATGCGCATGCCGTTGGCGAGTCAGGAACATGCGGATCTGTACCAGGCGTTCAATACGGCGCTGGGCGAGGCAGTGCCTCGCGGCGATGGTCATCCGTACGAAAGGAAAATCGCCTTTCAGGTGTGGAGTCCCAAAGGTGAAGTGCTGGTGCACACTGCCAGTGCGCCCTCGTTCGGCACGCCACCGAACACACCCGGTTTCAGTGACGTGGTGGATTTGAACAATCGTCACTGGCGCGCCTTTGTCCTTGAAGACAAACAAAATGGCCTGCGCATCTGGGTCGGTGAACGCGACGATGTGCGGGCGGATCTGGTCGATCGCATTGTCCGCCACACCCTGTGGCCGAACATGCTGGGCAGCCTGATCCTCGCGGCGATGGTTTGGCTGGCCATCGGCTGGGGGCTCAAGCCGTTAGCCGATATGGCCGCGACCCTGCGCGCACGCCATAGCGGCTCGCTGGAGCCGCTGCAAATGACACCGCTGCCCAGCGAACTGGAACCGATGCAGGCGGCACTCAACCGCATGCTTGCGCAAATTCAGGACGTGCTCGGACGTGAGCGGCGCTTCATTGCCGACGCCGCCCACGAAATGCGCACGCCCTTGGCCGTCTTGCGGGTGCACGCACAAAACCTGCTGGAGGCCGGCACCGAAAATGACCGACGCGAATCACTTGAACACCTGATCGCCGGCGTCGATCGTACCAGCCGGCTGGTCAACCAATTGCTGACCATGGCGCGTCTCGAACCGAAGACGGCAGCCAAAATCCCTCCCCCCATTGACCTCACAGCCACCGTTCGAGAAAGCCTGGTGCAGTTGACTCCCTGGCTTTTGAGCAAAGGACTTGAACTGGTTTTCGATGCGGATGATGGCATCGGCCCGGTCAGGATCGATTCGGCCGACATCCACATTGCCTTGAACAATCTAGTGACGAATGCGGCAAATTTTTCACCGGCTAACGGCTTGATCAGCGTGCGCCTGGAAAGAAAAGAAGATCGCTATGAGTTATCCGTCGAGGACGAAGGGCCCGGAATCGAAGAGTCGGAGCGCAATCGGCTCCTTGAGCGCTTTTACAGCCGTGGCAATGGCCAAGGGGCAGGCCTGGGGCTGGCCATCGTCAAGGCAATCGCAGATCGTACGGGAGGGGAAATCAAGCTGGAAAATCGAACGCCAACGGGGACCCGTGCGACGTTAGTGATTTGCCCTCGCTAAGTTGAGTTTGAGTTAACAAGACCCGAGAAAAACGACAAAGCCCCGATCGCTCGGGGCTTTGTCATTTCTGGTGTTTGGGAACGCTTGCCTCAATCCGCCTGCACGGTGACTTGCTGCTGTTCACCCAACCCCGCGATGCCCAAACGAATGGTCTGCCCCGGACGCAGGAAAACCGGCTGTGGCTTGATGCCCAGCCCAACGCCCGGTGGCGTGCCCGTCGAAATCACATCGCCAGGTTGCAGGCTCATGCAACGACTCAGGTAAGCAATCAGTTGCGGCACGTTGAAGATCAGCGTCCGCGTATTCCCTTGCTGGTAGCGGTGTCCGTCGACATCGAGCCACAGGTCCAGCGCATGCGGATCGGTGATTTCATCGCGGGTTACCAGCCACGGGCCGAGCGGACCGAAGGTATCGAAGCCTTTGCCCTTGTCCCAGGTACCGCCCCGCTCCAGTTGCCATTCGCGCTCAGAGACATCGTTGATCACGCAGTAGCCGGCGACATGCTCCATGGCGTTGGCTTCATCGATGTTGCGCCCGCCTTTGCCGATGACCACGCCGAGTTCGACTTCCCAATCGGTCTTCTTTGAACCGCGCGGGATCTCGATGTTGTCGTTCGGACCGCAGATGGCACTCGTCCATTTGTTGAAGATGATCGGCTCTTTCGGCACTTCCATGTTCGACTCGGCCGCATGGTCGGCGTAGTTCAGACCAATGCAGACGAATTTGCCGACCTGGCCGACGCAGGCGCCTATCCGTGGCTTACCGGCAACGATGGGCAGGCTGGACGGATCGATGGCGGCAAGCGTTGCCAGGCTTTCCGGGCTGAGGGCCAGCCCGGCGATATCCGGTACATGCGCCGAGAGGTCGCGGATCTGATTATCGGCATCCAGCAGGCCCGGTTTTTCCGAACCTTTTTCGCCATAACGCAACAGTTTCATTTAGTTCTCCTGCTCAAACCGAAAGTGCGAAGCGGGTTTCAGATGCTCATGCCGCCATCGATGACATGCACACCGCCTGTGGTGTAGGCGGACGCATCGCTGCCCAGGTACAAAGCCAACTGGGCGATCTCGTCGGCACTGCCGATGCGACCCATGGGTTGGCGGTCAAGAAATTGCTGGTAGACCCGTGCTTCGTCGACGCCTTGTTGCGCAGCCTGTGCGGCAATGCGCTGACGCAGCGACGGCGATTCCACGGTTCCGGGGCAAATGGCGTTGCAGCGAATGCCCTGACTGATGAAGTCGGCGGCAACCGCCTTGGTCAGCCCTACCACCGCCGCTTTGCTGGCAGCATAGGCAAAACGGTTGGGCACGCCTTTGATGCTGGAAACCACCGATGACATGTTGATGACTGATCCACCTCCGCGTTCCAGCATGCCCGGCAGGAACGCGCGGATCATGCGGTACATGGCGGTGACGTTGATGTCCATCGACCGCGCCCAGTCCGCTTCATCGCATTCGAGAATGTTGCCACTGTGCACGTAGCCTGCGCAGTTGAACAGCACGTCCAGTGCGCCGATGCGCTCACTGATTTCGCTGATGGCGGTAGTCGATGTCACGTCCAGGGTAATCGCCGTTATGCCTTCAAGCCCTTCCAGCCTGCTGATATCGAGGTCCGTGGCAAACACTTCGGCACCGGCCCGGGCAAAGGCAATGGCGCTGGCCATGCCGATACCCTGCCCCGCCGCCGTGATCAGCACCCGTTTGTTCTGCAGGTTCATGCAGCCTCCAGCTTCGCGGTGAGGGGGGCTGTTTTTGGGGTTCTGCCGAGCATCGACGCGGGGATGGCGAGGATCAGCCCGCCGCTGACGAACAAGCACAGCGCCAGAACGTAGGTGCCGTTGTTGATATTGCCGGTCAGGTTTTCAGCGACAGCGGTGATCATCGAGCCGGTGAAACCGGAGAGGTTGCCGAAGGCGTTGATCATGCCGATACCCGCCGCAGCGGCGACACCGGAAAGCACGGTCCCCGGCAGGGTCCAGTAAATCGGCATCAGGCTGAGGATCCCCGAGGCAGATACGCTGAGGAACAACACGGACAACACCAGGTTGTCGGCGAAATACGCGCTCAGGATCAACCCCAAACCACCGATGAAGGCCGGAATCGCCGCGTGCATACGACGCTCACCGGTCCGGTTGGAGTGCCGTGCGTTGAGCAGCATCGCAACCGTGGCAATCGAATAGGGAATGGCGGTCAGGAGGCCAATGTGCAAGCTGTTGGTGATGCCCGTGCTCTTGATGATCGAAGGCATCCAGAACGCCAGGCCGTAGAAGCCGGTGTTGAAGGTCAGCAGGATCAGGACCAGCAACCACACCCGCGGATTGAAAAACACCTCGCTCAGGCGCGAAGCCTTGCCCTGGTTATCGGTTTGCAGATTGGCCTTGAGCAAGGCTTTCTCCGCAGCGGACAGCCATTTGGCGGAGTCGATGTTGTTGGCCAGGCAGACGATGACGACGAACGCCATGATGATCGAGGGAATGCCTTCGATGATCAGCATCCATTGCCATCCGGACATGCCCTGCACACCTTGCATGCTGCTCATCAGCCAACCGGAAAGGATCCCGCCCAGGGTCAGGCTGACCGGCAATGCCATCAGGAACCCGGACATCACCCGGCTTTGCCGATGGGTCGGAAACCAGTAGTTGAGGTACAGAATCACACCCGGGAAAAAGCCGGCTTCACAGATGCCCAACAAGAAGCGCAGCACGTAGAACATCGTGCTCGATTCGATGTGGAAGAAACCCGCCAGCGGTACGGTGAACGCCACGGCCATGGAGATCACGGCCCAGGTCAACATGATCCGGGCAATCCAGAAGCGCGCGCCGTAGCGATGCAGCAACAGGTTGCTTGGCACTTCAAACAGGAAGTAGCCCCAGAAGAACATACTGGCGCCCAAGGCATAGACGGTATTGCTGAACTGCAGCTCGTTGAGCATGTCGAGTTTGGCAAAGCCGATATTGACCCGGTCCAGGTAAGCCGCCATGTAACACAGGAGCAGGACAGGAAGAATTCGCCAGATCACCTTGCGGTAGGTCCGGTCTTCAAATTCGAGGGCGCTGGCCTGCGCCTGCGCGGGCAATTGCTCGGATATCGTTTGCATGAGGTAACCCCTGGGCATGTGGACATGCCTGATTGTTTTTATCGAATGGGTCAGGCCGAGTGAACCGTTCACTCGGCATAGCGCAATGACTAGAGTGCTTCGGTGGTTTTTTCTCCGTTGACCAGGCGCGTCAGTCCCAATGGATTGCGGTTCTTCAGCGCGTCAGGAAGCAAGGCGTCCGGGAAGTTCTGGTAGCACACCGGACGCAGGAAGCGATCGATGGCCAATGTGCCAACCGAGGTGCCACGGGCATCGGATGTCGCCGGCCAAGGACCGCCGTGGACCATGGCATCGCAGACTTCCACACCGGTGGGGTAACCATTGACCAGTACGCGACCGACTTTTTGCTCAAGCAGCGCCACCAGGTCGGCGGACTGTTCCAACTCTGCCGTCTCTCCCAGCAAGGTCGCGGTCAGTTGGCCGCGTAAACCGTGCAAGGCCGCCAACAGTTCGGCCCGATCGGCCACCTCGACCACCACGGTGGCCGGACCGAAGATTTCTTCCTGCAGCAATTCATTGCCCGTCAGCAGCAGGCTGGCATCGGCCTGGAACAATTGCGCCTGCGCCTTGTTGCCCTGCTGTGCCCGCCCTGCCAGATGAATGATCTGCGGATGCGCCAGCAACGTTTCGCAACCGTGAACGTAACTGCGCAGGCCGCCCGCATTGAGCATGGTTTGCGCGGGCTGATCAGCCATCAAGGCACTGAGCGTCTGCACAAAGTGGCTGAAGGCCGGTGAGCGAATGCCGATGACCAGGCCGGGATTGGTGCAGAACTGCCCCGCGCCCATGACCACCGACGCCGCCAGTTCGGTAGCGATGCGCTCGCCGCGCACTTGCAATGCCTCGGGCAGGACCAGCACCGGGTTGATGCTGCTCATCTCGGCAAATACCGGGATCGGTTGCGGGCGGGCGGCGGCCATGTCGCACAGCGCCCTGCCGCCCTTGAGTGAACCGGTGAAACCGACGGCCTGAATCAGCGGATGCTTGACCAGCGTTTCACCCACGCCGGCACCGAAGATCATGTTGAACACGCCTTCAGGCATGCCGGTATGTTCGGCGGCGCGAACGATGGCTTCGGCCACTCGTTCGGCGGTCGCCATGTGTCCGCTATGGGCTTTGAACACCACCGGACAACCGGCAGCGAGCGCAGCCGCGGTGTCACCTCCAGCGGTAGAAAATGCCAACGGAAAGTTACTGGCGCCGAACACCGCCACCGGGCCGACACCCAGGCGACACTGACGCAGATCGACGCGCGGCAAGGGTTGGCGTGCCGGGAGTGGCAGATCGATGCGTGCACCGTAGAAGTCGCCGCGACGCAGGGTCTGGGCGAACAGGCGCATCTGGCCGCTGGTGCGAGCGCGTTCGCCCTGGATGCGTGCCGCCGGCAAAGCGGTTTCCTGGCAGACCAGGGCAACGAAATCATCGCCCAGTGCATCCAGCTCTGTGGCAATGGCCTCAAGGAACTCGGCACGACGGGCGGCCGGCAGATGACGATAAACCGGATAGGCCTGGGCGGCGGCCGTTGCCGCGGCGTTCACTTCCTCGACCGTGGCCTGAATGAAGGCCGTGGGCAAAGGTTGCCCGGTCGTCGCATCAACGCTGTGCAACACCACCGATCCGGCGGCGCTGCGGCCTCCCGCGATGAAATTGTGTCCGGACAGTTCGGGCATGACAGTCTCCTGACCCTGATTGAAAGCTGGTCGCTACTGTACTGTCGCGAATCGATTCTTTCCCAATGGCATTTTTGGATTAACCGATAACGATCCGTTATCGAATTAGCCGATAAACCTAATCGTATTTAACTCGCCGAATCGTTGTTCAAACGGGCGTTGTCCTTGAGTATTTCGGCAAACTCCAGAGCCGCTCCCACCAGCTGCTCGCCCTTGCGAGTGAGGATGCCGTAGTCCTGCGGGACCAAATGCAAAGGCGTATCCAGCGTCTTGAGCTGACCGCTTTCGAGCAGTGGGTTGACCATGGCATTGGGCAGCATTCCGATCATCGGCCCACGCTGCAGCACCTGGAGGAAGGTCTGCATCGAAATGGTGTCGACGGTGTTGCGGGGCATGCCCACGCCGGCTTCGGCGAACGCGAGTTCCATGCGCCCGCGAATCGGCGTACCCACCGGGTAAAGAATCCATGGCAAGTCCACCAGTTGCTCCAACGAGATGGGGCCGACACCTGCCAGCGGGTGCCGGTCGTTGACCACAATGCAGAACGGTTCGGGAGCCAGCGGTTGAAAGTCGTACCGCTGTTGCTGGCTTTGATCGGTGAAACGGGCGATGGCCAGGTCCAGCTTCTTCTCTTCAAGCATTTCCATCAGGTGGTTACTGGTCTGCTCCACCACCTCGATCGACAGCAATGGCCAGCGCTGTTTGATCTGCAAGATCGCCTCGGGCAGGGCCACCGCCGTAGCGGCAAATATTCCGCCGACCTTGAGATGACCGTGCCCCCCCTCGCGCAGGCTGCTGATTTGCTCGACGAACGAGCGCGCGTCGTTCAAGGCGATTTGCGCATAGCGCAGCACGTGCTCGCCCAGCGCCGTGGGCGGCATGGCCCGTGGCTGGCGCTCGAACAAGGCGAAACCGAGCAGGCTTTCGATCTCTTTGAGCATCTTGCTGATGGCCGGCTGGCTGAGGTTCATCTGTTGCGCCGCCAGGTGCATGTTACGGGTGCGCCCCAACGTGTCGATCAGCAGCAAATGCCTGAACTTGAGCCAACCGCAGAAACTGGAGAAGGACAGATCTGACATGAACACGCCTCGCACAGGTAATAACCGCAAGTTATCGAATACTGAATTTATCTCATTGGAGTTTATCGACTGTCCGTCCTAGCGTGAAGTCTTTACGAACCAGGAAGATGCCCCATGTCGCTATTGCTTACTCCCGAAAACACCCTGCCCGTCGATGGCGTCGCCGGTACCTTGATCGGTCGCGCCTGGGTACCGGGCCAGATCGCCGGACCTTCGCCGATCGTCCTGCGCGCCGACGGCGTGTTCGATCTGTCGGAGCGCTTCGCGACCCTGAGTGACTTGCTGGAATCGGACGCTCCTCTGTCGGCAGTGCGCGAGACGCCGGGCACCTTCATTACCAGCATCGAGGCCTTGCTCGCCAACACCGGACCTGACGCCGACCTGTCCCGACCTTACCTGCTGGCCCCTCTGGACTTGCAGGTGATCAAGGCCGCTGGCGTGACCTTCGCCGCCAGCATGATCGAGCGTGTGATCGAGGAGCAGGCCGGTGGTGACGCCGCCAAAGCCGAAGCCGTGCGGGCCACCGTGCACGGCGTGATCGGTGACAACCTGCGTTCGATCGTTCCTGGCTCAGAGCAGGCCATGCGTCTGAAAGCCTTGTTGATCGAACAAGGCATGTGGTCGCAATACCTGGAAGTGGGCATCGGTCCGGACGCGGAAATCTTCACCAAGGCACCGGTTCTGGCCTCTGTTGGCAGCGGCAGCCGGATTGGCATTCATCCGGGTTCGCAGTGGAACAACCCGGAACCGGAAGTGGTGCTGGCGGTGAACAGTCGCGGGCAGATTCACGGTGCGACCCTGGGCAACGACGTCAACCTTCGGGACTTTGAAGGCCGCAGCGCGCTGCTGCTGAGCAAGGCCAAGGACAACAACGCATCCTGCTCGATCGGGCCGTTCATCCGCCTGTTCGACGAGCACTTCAGCCTGGACGATGTCCGCGCCTGCGTGGTCGACCTTGAGGTGCAAGGTGAGGACGGTTACCGGATGCACGGATCGAGCTCCATGAGCCAGATCAGCCGTGACCCGCAGGACCTCGCCGGCCAGACCCTCAACGCCAATCACCAATACCCCGATGGTTTCCTGCTTTTTCTCGGTACCCTGTTCGCGCCCACCGAAGATCGCGATCATGTCGGCAGTGGTTTCACCCACAAACTGGGGGACCGGGTCAGCATCAGCAGCCCGTTGCTCGGCAGCCTGCACAATCAGGTGACCCACAGCTGCGAGGCGACGCCGTGGACCTTTGGCGTGAGCGCCTTGCTGCGTAACCTGGCGTCCCGAGGACTGCTGCCACGCTGAGCCAGAACAGATTGTCGATTCATCCAATTACAAGAGAGACATGAATCATGAGTGACACCCCTAAACGCCGTCTGCGCAGCGAGCAATGGTTCAACGACCCTGCCCACGCGGACATGACTGCCCTGTATGTCGAACGCTACATGAACTACGGCATGACCCGAGAAGAGCTGCAATCGGGTCGCCCGATCATTGGCATCGCCCAGACCGGCAGCGACCTGACACCTTGCAACCGTCATCACCTGGAACTCGCGCAGCGGGTCAAGGCCGGCATTCGTGATGCCGGTGGCATCCCCATGGAATTCCCCGTCCACCCGATCGCCGAACAGTCACGCCGGCCGACTGCCGCACTGGATCGGAACCTGGCCTATCTGGGACTGGTGGAGATTCTCCACGGTTATCCGCTGGATGGTGTTGTACTCACCACCGGTTGCGACAAGACCACCCCGGCCTGCCTGATGGCCGCCGCCACCACTGACCTGCCGTCCATTGTGCTGTCCGGCGGGCCGATGCTCGACGGTCACCACAAGGGCGAACTGATCGGCTCCGGCACCGTGCTCTGGCACGCGCGCAACCTGATGGCGGCCGGTGAAATCGATTACGAAGGCTTCATGGAAATGACCACCGCGGCATCGCCTTCGGTGGGTCACTGCAACACCATGGGCACCGCACTGTCGATGAACGCACTGGCCGAAGCGCTGGGCATGTCGTTGCCGGGTTGCGCGAGTATTCCGGCGCCCTACCGCGAGCGCGGTCAAATGGCCTACGCCACCGGCAAGCGCATTTGCGAACTGGTGATGCAGGATGTACGCCCGTCACACATCATGACCCGCGAAGCCTTCGAAAACGCCATCGCCGTCGCGTCGGCGCTCGGCGCCTCAAGCAACTGCCCTCCGCACTTGATCGCCATCGCCCGGCACATGGGCGTCGAGTTGAGCCTGGATGACTGGCAACGGATTGGCGAAGATGTGCCGCTGCTGGTCAATTGCATGCCGGCCGGCAAATACCTGGGCGAAGGTTTCCATCGCGCGGGCGGCGTGCCATCGGTCATGCATGAACTGCAAAAAGCCGGGCGCCTGCACGAAGACTGCGCCACGGTCAGCGGCAAGACGATCGGCGAAATCGTCAGCAGCAGTCTGACCAGCAACGCTGACGTGATCTATCCCTTCGAGACCCCTCTCAAACATCGTGCGGGCTTCATCGTTCTCAGCGGCAACTTCTTCGATAGCGCAATCATGAAAATGTCGGTGGTCGGCGAGGCGTTCCGCAAGACCTATCTATCCGAGCCAGGCGCAGAAAACAGCTTTGAAGCACGGGCAATTGTGTTCGAAGGACCGGAGGACTATCACGCCCGAATCGACGACCCGGCGCTGGAAATCGACGAGCGTTGCATCCTGGTGATTCGTGGTGCTGGCACCGTGGGCTACCCCGGTAGTGCCGAAGTGGTGAACATGGCGCCACCGGCAGCACTGATCAAGCAAGGCATCGACTCTCTGCCGTGCCTGGGCGACGGTCGCCAGAGCGGCACCTCGGCCAGCCCTTCGATCCTCAACATGTCCCCGGAAGCCGCTGTCGGAGGAGGTTTGGCGCTGCTGAAAACCAACGACCGCCTGCGCGTGGACCTCAACGCAAGATCGGTAAACCTGCTGGTCGACGAAGCCGAAATGGCCCGCCGTCGCGCCGAGTGGACGCCAAACATCCCCGCGTCCCAAACGCCGTGGCAAGAGCTGTACCGGCAATTGGTTGGACAGTTATCGACGGGCGGATGCCTGGAGCCGGCCACCCTGCATATGCGGGTCATCGCTCGAAGTGGCGGCGAGCCGCGTCATTCGCACTGACAGCTTTTGCGCAGCCCTGCTATTTCGGCCGGGCAGAATCTGCTGATCGATGGCGGCGCGATTCGCTCAAGTCAGCAAGTCCGCCGCTGCGCATCGCTCTTCGAGCAAACGCACGAACATAGTCAGGCTTTGCGACACCGTGCCCCGGCGCCACACCAGCCAGGTTCGCAAATAGCGAAAGGACTCAGACAACGGCCACACACTCACGGTGGTGCAGCCCGGCATGCTTTCGAGCATGCTGCGCGGCATCAGCGCCAGGCCAGCACCGGAGCTGACACAGGCCAGCATGCCGTGATAGGACTCCATTTCGAAAATCTTGCCGGGCACTGCGGCGTCCTTGGCGAACCAGCTTTCAAAGTGGTGGCGATAAGAGCAATTGGAGCGAAAGGCGTAGATGTTTTCACCGTTCACATCTTGCGCGCGGTGGATCGGGGCATGGTTGAGCGGCGCGATCAGCACCATCTCTTCCTCGAAGGCCGGCACGCCCTCCAGTGCCGGATGCAGCACCGGCCCGTCGACAAACGCAGCGGCCAATCGACCCGAGAGCACGCCGTCGATCATGGTTCCGGAAGGTCCCGTGGACAGGGCCAGTTCGACCTTGGCGTGCTTCTGGTTATAGGCGGCCAACAGCTCAGGAATGCGCACCGCCGCCGTGCTCTCCAGCGAACCCAGGGGAAACGATCCTTGCGGCTCTTCCCCGGCAACCGTCGCGCGGGCCTCCTGGACCAGGTCGAGGATGCGTCGGGCATAGTCGAGAAAACTCCAACCGGCCGGCGACAGCCGCAGGCGGCTTTTCTCGCGGATAAACAGGTCCACGCCCAAGTCGAGTTCCAGTTGTTTGATCCGCGTCGTCAGGTTCGACGGCACCCGATGGATATGCTGAGCGGCCACGCTGATGCTGCCGTGCTCGGCGACAGCTTTGAAAATTTCGAGCTGAACCAGATCCAAGTCATTCTCCAAACGTGAACGGTACGATCAGTATTATTCAGTTTCCAGAAAACAAATGCCACCGTAGTCTGACCCCATCCCCACCCCGCAGGACGGTGCCATGACCCATGTTTCCAGCCTCACCCATGCCATTTCGATCAACCCCGCCAACGGCGAGCAGATCGGCCACTACCCTTTTGAATCCGATGCGGCGCTGCAATCCGCACTGTCACGCGCTGCGGCCGGGTTTCGTGTCTGGCGCGGCACACCGGTGGCGCAACGCGCGCAACGGCTGATCGCCCTGGCCAACGTCTTGCGCAACAACGCAGAAGCAATGGCAACCATGATCACCCTGGAGATGGGGAAGCCGATCAGTCAGGCCCGTGGCGAAATCGAAAAATGTGCGCAGCTCTGCGAATGGTACGCCGAGCACGGCCCGGCCATGCTCAACGCTGAACCGACACTGGTTGAGGGCGGGAAAGCGCGCATTGAATACCGCCCGCTCGGCCCGATTCTCGCGGTGATGCCGTGGAACTTCCCGATCTGGCAGGTACTACGTGGCGCCGTTCCGGTACTGCTCGCCGGCAACACCTACGTGCTCAAACACGCACCAAACGTGATGGGCAGCGCTTACCTGTTGCTGGATGCCTTCAAGCAAGCCGAATTCCCTGAAGGGGTTTTCGAAGTCATCAACGTCACGCCGGACGGCGTTTCCACGGCGATCAAAGATTCACGCATTGCAGCGGTGACCCTCACCGGCAGCGTGCGGGCCGGCATGGCCATCGGCGCGCAGGCCGGTGCAGCGTTGAAAAAATGTGTATTGGAGCTCGGTGGTTCCGACCCTTTTATCGTGCTCAACGATGCCGACCTCGACGATGCGGTGAAAGCCGCCGTCATTGGCCGCTATCAAAACACCGGGCAAGTCTGCGCAGCGGCCAAACGCCTGATTGTCGAGCAAGGCATCGTCGAGGAGTTCACACGCAAGTTCGTCGAAGCCACGCGAAAACTGGTGGTCGGTGATCCACTCGCCGCCACCACGTACGTCGGCCCGATGGCCCGCTTTGATCTGCGTGATGAACTGGATCAACAAGTGCGCGATACCCTGGAAGAAGGCGCGACATTGTTGCTGGGTGGCAAGAAAGCAGAAGGCCCCGGCAACTTCTACGAGCCAACGGTTTTCGCGGATGTTACCGACCAGATGACCTCGTTCAAGCAGGAACTGTTTGGCCCGGTCGCGTCGATCATCACCGCACGCGATGCCGCCCACGCGCTGGAACTGGCAAATGACAGTGAATTCGGCCTCGCTGCGACTATCTACACCGGCAACGTAGAACGTGCCCAACAGATGGCCGGCGAACTGGAAACCGGTGGCGTGTTCATCAACGGTTACTGCGCCTCCGATCCGCGCGTCACCTTCGGCGGCGTGAAGAAGAGCGGTTTTGGTCGCGAGCTTTCGCACTTCGGCGTGCGGGAATTCTGCAACGCGCAGACGGTGTGGCTGGATCGTCACTAAGTGCAGGGATGAAGCCTTGAAAGCTGGCTCCAGGTAATTTTGTGGCGTCTTCAAGGCATAAAAAAGCTGCCGCTTCATAAGCGGCAGCTGATGGTTTATCGGCTGGAGGTTCGCTGCGGGACTGAGCAAAACCCAGGCATGACCATTCTTCAAAAGCGCAGGATTTACTCAAGAAGCGCCTTGGACAACTCACGGACATGCACGCCAACCACTCTGGCCGCCTTCGACAGCGGATGCTGGTGGGTGAACGCCAAGGCAATCGTCCGTTTGATCTCCGGCCTGGTGATTCGCACGGCATCGAGCAACCCGCGTTCGACATCGTCCTGCACCGCCAGAAAAGGCAGGATGGTGAACGCTCCGCCTGTCGTCGCCACATCCTTCATTGCGTTCAGCGTGTCGACTTCGATAGCCACGTTCAACGAGAGCTGATGTTTGCGCGCCAACTGGTCCAGGGTGGTCCGCAACCCGTTGGGGCGAGAAGGCAGGATCAGCGGAAAATCCGCCAACGCAGCAAACTCGATCGATTGCTTGAGCCCATTGAGGCTTCCCGCTTTACCCACCAGGTACGTATCAACGACGCCCAGGGTTTCTTCGTCACGCGCGTTGGATATGCCGTAGCGATTAACGACTATCAGGTCCAGCGCACCTGCTGCCAGTTGTTCATCAAGATCACCGCTGAAGCCCTCGACCACATGCAGGCGTACGCCGGGGGCATGGGTTTGCAGCTTGGTGAACAGCATGGGCAGCAACCTTCTCGACATCGACGGCAGCACACCGATGTGCACCGTCCCTGCCGGCACGCCTGAGGACTCCCTGACCAACGTTTCCAGGCGCTCGGCCTGAGCGAGCAGCAAACGAATCTCCGGTAGCACAAGCCGCCCAAAATCCGAGACGACCAGACCACGCCCAGTGCGCACGAATAGCTGATCGCCCCACTCGACCTCCAGTTGCGCCAGTTGCCGGCTGACCAGCGACTGAGCGGTGCCCAGTGCCACTGCGGTTCGGGAAATAGACCCGAGCTCGTCCATCAGCAGCACGCTTTGTAGCTGTTTCAGATTCATCAACCTCGCCCTCAGCGCCCTCATCCAGTGCTCGAAACATAGACTACAGCCCTGCATCAAGCCATCACTATTTGATGTATCTGATATCGCCTTTATGACACTTCCAGATGGGTATGGCGCTCCCTAGACTCGTATCAGACCTGAAGCCAACGAGAGCCCCCATGGCCCATAACAATAAAATCAGCCCGGCAGCGTTATCGCTGTTCGACCCGTCCAGCGTCGCCGTCATCGGCGCATCCGAAGACCCGAACAAAGTCGGCGGACGGCCCATCCATTACATGCTCAAGTTGGGTTACGCCGGCACAATCCTGCCGATCAACCCCAAGCGCGAGTCGGTTCAAGGCCTGCGCTGCTATCCCGATCTGGGTGCGCTGGATACCGTTCCCGAGGCAGCAATCATTGCCGTCTCGGGCACTGCGGCGGTGGAAGCGATCAAGGCGTGCGCCCGTTTGGGTGTGAAGACGGCAGTGGTCATGGCTTCCGGGTTTGCCGAGACCGGCGAAAGCGGTCGCCAGTTGCAGAATGAACTGGTGGACTTCGCACGCCATCACGGCATGCGTCTGATCGGCCCCAACGCCCAAGGGTTTGCCAATTTCGCCAACGGCGCGGTGCTGAATTTCAGCACCATGTTCATGGAAGTGGCGCCCGCCGACGGACCTATCGCCATTGTCAGCCAAAGCGGTGCGGCGAGCGTCATGCCGTACGCGATGTTGCGTGAGCAGGGTTATGGCGTTCGCTACCTGGCAGCCACTGGCAACGACGCTGACCTGGGCGTGTCGGAGCTGACTCGCGTCCTCGTGGACGACCCGCAGATCCGCCTGATTCTGGTGTACGTGGAAACGGTTTCGAACCCGATGCTGCTCGCGGAGGCGGCACACATCGCTCGTCAAAACGGCTGCCACATCGTGCTGCTCAAAGGCGGCGTGAGTAACAAGGGCGCTGCTGCCGCCGCGTCCCACACCGGGGCCATGGTGGGCCAGGATGGCGCCCTCGATGCGTTTCTCGACAAGCATGGAATCTGGCGTGCACACGATATCCACGAACTGGTCAACGCAGCACCGCTGTACCTGAGCGGGTTTGCCCCAGGGGCTGGTCGAGCGGTCGTGATGAGTCACAGCGGTGCAGTGGGTGTGCTGTGCGCCGATGCCGCCGAACGTGTCGGTCTGCCGCTGACCGAGCTGGCGCCGCCAACCCTGGAACGCCTGAAAGGTCTGATCCCTGACTTCGCCAGCGCCGCAAATCCGCTGGACCTCACCGCCGCCCTGCTCGGCAACGGCGGGATGTTTCCTGCCGTTCTCGACGTGCTTGGCCAAGACCCGGAAGCGGACATGTTTCTCATCGGGATCCCCGTGGCAGGCCCCGGCTACGATGTGCCGGGGCTGGCTCAGACCACTGCGAGGTTCATGCAACACACCGGCAAACCCGTGGTAATGACCGCGCCTCAAGCGGATGTCCGGGCGCAATTCCAGCAAGCCGGAGTGCCGGCCTTCCGCAACGAAAGCGAAGCGGTAGCGGCGCTTCGTCAGTACGCCCGGCATTGCCAATGGCAAGGTTCGCCACTCACCGCGCCCACGGCAACAACCGTGAACGCCTGCGCCGGCCTGCTTGATGAGGCAGACAGCCTGGCCCTCCTGGCAAACGCCGGGGTGCCGGTCGTCGAGCATCGGGTTTGCCATGACGCGGATAGCGCGGCCCGTATCGCCGCTGATTTCGGCGGGCGCATCGTCATCAAAGGCTGCGCTGCGCAGGTTCCCCACAAGAGCGAGCACGGTCTGGTTCATCTCAACCTCCCCGACCCGCAAGCGGTTCAGGACGCGGCGCATCGTTGCCTGGGCGCCCTGGACACGCTGGGTGTTCCCCACGGCCGGCTGATCGTCGCGCGCTCGGTCAAAGGGCTGCATGAATTCATGCTTGGCGTCGTAGTAGATCCATTGTTCGGCCCGCTGGTCGTGATCGGTGAAGGGGGAACCCTGGTCGAGATCCGCAAGGACACCGTTTCGCTGCTCGCCCCGTTCACTGAGGCACAAGCGCTGGAAGCGATCGATCAACTGCGCATTGCCCCAGTACTCAAGGGCGCACGCGGTCAACCACCACTCGACGCCAAGGCCCTGGCCCGGGCAGCGGTGGCGCTGGGTGATTTCGCCCTGCAACACCAGGCAAACCTGCTGAGCGTCGACGTCAACCCGGTCATGGTCATGGCCGAAGGCGTAGTAGCGGTCGACGCCGTTATCGAATATCGGGAGGCACCATGAGCATCAGTCATATCGATCAACAGCGCAGCGTCCTGGTTGAAATCGAGAATCAGGTGGCGCTGGTCACGCTCAACCGCCCCGCCAACCTGAACGCAGTGAATCAAAACCTGCGCAGCGCATTGATCACCGCGCTGACACAACTCAATGACGACCCGGCTGTTAAAGCGGTCGTTCTGACGGGTACCGGCGACCGGGCGTTTTGTGCGGGTCAGGATCTGGAAGAAGCCAGCGCGGTCGACTGGAAGCAGATTGCGCCTTGGCTGAACGCGCAACGCGCCATGTACCAGGCCGTACGCGACCTGGACAAACCCTGCGTGGTCGCCATCAACGGCGTCGCCGCTGGCGCAGGCATGCAACTCGCGCTGTGTGGCGACTGGCGGGTTGCCACGCCGGACGCCCGCATCGGTCAGCCTGAAGTGAAAGCGGGCCTGGCAAGCATCGTCGGCTCCTACTTGCTCTCTTTGCATGTCGGCCTGACCCACAACGCGCAACTGTCCCTGTCCGGCGAACTCATCAACGGCCAGCGCGCTCACGAGATCGGGCTGGTGACAGAGCTTGCGTCAGACGTCCTGGGTGCAGCCATCGTCCGTGCACACTCGCTGGCGCAGCTACCCGCGACGGCCATCCGCCTGTCCAAACAACGCTTCCGGGCGCTCACTCAACCCGGTTTCGACGACGCCTGTACCGCCGGCATCCGCGCCCAACTCGAATGCTATGCCAGCGGTGAGCCACAGACCTTGATGAGCGCGTTTCTCGACGCCCGTGCACGCAAAGGAAATACACCATGACTGCCTATCAACATCACCTGATCAACGGACGCTGGACGCCCGCACAATCCGCCGACAGCACTCGCGTCTACGACTCGGCGAGCGAAGCCGGGCTGGGCCAGGTCGCCCATGGCACATCATCGGAAATCGACCTCGCCGTCGAGGCCGCAAAAAATGCCTTTGCCTCGTGGTCAACGCTGCCTGTCAGCACACGGGCTGACTTCGTGCGCGGCATCGCCAATCAACTGGAAGAACACGTTGCTCAGCTTGCGCAGGGGATCGCCGCCGAGGTCGGCATGCCGCTCAAGCTGTCGCAGCGCATACAGGTGCAGGCACCGATTCTGGCGTGGCGGGCGACGGCTGATCTGGCGGTCGATTGCCTGGCGGATGCCCAGGTCGGCAACTCCACCATCACCCATGTCCCGGTCGGCGTCGTCGGTGCTATCACCCCGTGGAACTACCCGTTGCACCAGATCACCGGCAAGGTCGCCGCGGCATTGGTCGCCGGTTGCACCGTGGTCCTCAAACCGTCGGAACTGGCGCCTTGCACAGCACGTGCACTGGGTGAAGCGGCACTGGCCGCCGGCCTGCCCAACGGTGTGCTGAACATTGTTCTGGGCGACGCGGCGACCGGCCAGGCTTTGGTCGATCATCCAGACATCGCGCTGCTCTCGTTTACCGGTTCCACCGCAGTGGGCCGACGTATCGCCGCCTCGGCAGGCCAGGCACTGAAGCGGGTTTCACTGGAGTTGGGTGGCAAATCAGCCTGCATCGCGACAGCGGATGCCCCTGCCGAAAACGTCGTACGCCACGTGGTCGCGTCATGCTTTCTGAACTCGGGCCAATCGTGCAACTCACTGACGCGCTTGCTCGTCCCCGTCGAGTTGTATGACACCTACCGTGCCTTGCTGGCTGACGCGGTGACTCGCCTGACGCTAGGCGACCCCATGGAGGCGACCACACGCATGGGGCCCCTGGTGTCTGCGGCGCATCGGGACCGTGTTCACGCCATGATCACTGATAGCGAATCCCAGGGTTTTGACCTGATTGCCGGCGGCAGCCAAGCGCCAGTGCCGGCGACCGGTTACTACATTGCGCCGACTATTTTCGGCCGCGTTCCGCCTCAATCGGCACTGGCACAGCAGGAAGTGTTTGGCCCTGTACTCAGTGTGACCACCTATGAAAGCGAACAGCAGGCCGTCGAGATTGCCAACGGCACAGCGTATGGCCTGGCCGGCGCGGTGTGGGCGGCCGATACCGATCACGCCCTGAGCCTCGCCCTTCAACTACGCGCCGGTCAGGTCGACGTCAATGGCGCGCCCTATAACCCGGCAGCGCCGTTCGGTGGCTTTGGTGATTCCGGCCTTGGTCGTGAGGGCGGTACGTACGGAATCGAGGAGTTTGTGGAAATACGCGCCATTCAAATGCCCGTCGCCAGCACGAGGGAAAAATCATGAATTTCAATCAGATCGAACTCAGCCGTTTCGGCGCTCAAGAGCACGTTGCCGTCGTGACCCTGATGCGCCCCGAGAAAATGAATGCACTGACCAAGGTGATGGAGGCAGAGCTGCGCGAAGCGTTCGCTCAACTGGATCGCGACGACACCGTTCGCGTCATCGTATTGACCGGTAACGGTCGTGCATTCTGCGCCGGCATGGACATCGATGAACTTGAGGTGCTGCCACCCGACGACATCAGTGAAATGGCCTGGATGCGCGCCTATGACATGAACCGTCGCGCCGACTACCAAAGCCGTTACTCGTATTTCCCCGGCGTCCGCAAACCCGTCATCAGCGCAATCAACGGCGCCGCAGCCGGCTTGGGGTTGGTACTGGCGCTGTACAGCGACATGCGTTTCGCCAGTGAAACCGCGGTGTTTTCCACGGCTTTCGCCAAACGCGGGTTGATTGCCGAACACGGCATTGCCTGGCTGTTGCCGCGCATTGTCGGGCCGGGGCACGCCGCGGATTTGTTGCTTTCGTCACGCAAGGTATCGGCGCAGGAAGCACTGAGCATGGGCCTGGTCGAACGCCTGTTTGCAGCGGATGCCCTGCTGGATCAGACCCTGAAATACGCCGAAGAACTGGCCCTCAATGTCTCGCCCCGCTCTGTACGCGTCATCAAACAGCAGTTGGGCGAGTCGCCTTTCCAGACACTCACCGAGTCCATCGCCCAGGCCAACCGGGAGATGTTCCTGAGCATCCAGAGCGATGACTTCAAGGAAGGCGTGGCGCATTTCATGGAACGACGACCGGCACGCTTTAGCGGCACCTGATTTATCCAGACAACCTTCAGAGCTGCCACAATCGCCAGAGTACAGCCGCTTCGACTGCTCGCTGGCGATCACAGGGCATTGATATCACGAGCACTCCATAAAAATAACAAGGAGTCAGCGATGACTATCCTCAATACCGCAGAACAGCACATCGGCGTACAGGACCCTGCCCTCGCCGAATCAACGTTCAAGAAAATCATGTGGCGGTTCATGCCGCTGTTGTTCCTTTGCTATGTCGTCAGTTACCTGGACAGGATCAACGTCGGCTTTGCCAAGCTGACCATGCTCAACGATTTGTCCTTCAGCAATGCGGTCTACGGCCTGGGCGCCGGTGTTTTCTTCATTGGCTACTTCTTCGCTGAAGTGCCCAGCAACATGATCCTGCACCGCGTCGGCGCGCGACGCTGGATCGCCCGGATCATGATCACCTGGTCGCTCATCTCGGCAGCGACTGCACTGGTTCAGACGCCGATGCAGTTCTACATCGCCCGGTTTTTCCTGGGCATCGCCGAAGCAGGCTTTTTCCCCGGCATCGTGCTCTATCTCACCCTTTGGTTTCCGGCCCATCGCCGGGGCAAGATGGTCGCGCTGCTGATGGCGGGCAATCCGGTGTCCGGCATCCTCAGCGGCCTGGTGTCGGGCTACATCATGCACACCATGAACGCGGTCCATGGGCTGGCCGGCTGGCAATGGCTGTTCATTATCGAAGCCGCACCGGCACTGATACTGGGTTTTGTCGTGATGTTCTTTCTCACCGACAAAGTCGACGACGCTCATTGGCTGAGCAAAGAACAACGCGCCTTGGTTGCCGAAGAAATCAGCCAGGACAACCGCTCCAAAACCCACAGCTCGGTGCGTCAAGGATTGCTCGGCGGTCGGGTCTGGCTGATGTGCGCCATTCTGTTCCTGCTGGTGATGGGCACCAGCACCATTGGCTTCTGGCAGCCAAGCATCATCAGCAACTCCGGCATTACCGACCCGCGAACGATCGGGATCATTTCGGCGGTGCCCTATCTGGCGGCACTGCTGGGCATGTACCTGGCCGGTAAAAGCTCTGATCGCCATCGGGAGCGCCGTTGGCATGCAATCATTCCGCTGTTGGTGGCCGTGCCTGGTTTTCTGATTTGCGCGCTCTTCCCGTTGACACCCTGGCTGGCCATTACCGGTCTGATCATCGCGACTGCCGGGATCATCACCTCACTGCCCATGTTCTGGGCGCTGCCGACCTCGTTTCTGGGCGGTGCAGGTGCGGCGGCCGGAATTGCGCTGATTAACTCCACGGGCAATCTGGCCAGCTTCGCCGGCCCTGCAATGCACGGTTACCTGAAGGACCTGACGCAATCGATGACCACAGGGTTGGTCATTGTCGCGGGCTGCGTGTTCGTCTCGGCCATGATCATCCTGGTGTTCGTACCGGCGAAAATGGTCAACCGATAATCACCACTTCCCGTTGTACCCCCCCTCGCAGCTTCTGACAGCAATCCAACAGAAGCTGCGTCAAAGGATCAAAGATCGAGGTGATAACCGTGAACAGCACATTCAGGATCGATGCAGTAGACGCCGTGCCGACAAACGAGCGGGAAGCCGAGTATTTCGAGTACAGCAAAGCGGCGAATCCGATCAGCGCCAAGCTCATTACCCGCGTTCCCTACCACAACTTTCCAGCGTCACTCTGTGCCACTGGCCCCTCGCGGATCGTGCCGCTGGACCTGAGCGAAGCACTGGGCTGTGAAGGGCCGGCAACCGGGCCCGGGCTTTGTGCAAACTTCATCCGCCTCAATGCGGGCGATAACCTTACGCTCCAGCCCAACGCCACCTCGCAGGTTTTTTATGTGATTGCCGGCGCAGGCGAAGTCACCCAGGGCGAGCACACCCTTGAATGGTCCAAAGGCTGCTTCATTGCGCTGCCGGGTCTTCTGGACGCCCGTTTTAGCGCGACCGAGGATGCCCGTCTCTACTACGTGCATGACGAACCACTGCTGCGTTATCTCGGCGTGACCCGCAGCATCGATCGGTTCATGCCTACGTTGTATCCGGCGCATACAGCCAACGCGAAGCTGCGTGAAGCGGCCGATGACCCGCGCGCGCAAGACCGCAGCCGTATCAGCATTTTGTTGGCTAATCGCAATTTTCCTCAAACCCGAACCGTGACCCATGTGCTCTGGGCAATGTATGGAATCTTGCCTGCCGGCTCGATCCAGAAGCCTCACCGGCATCAGTCCATTGCGCTGGATTTCATCATCGACTGCCCGGCAGGTTGCTACTCACTGGTGGGCACCGAACTGGATGCCGATGGCCAGATACGTAACCCGGTTCGTGTGGATTGGGCCCCGGGGTTGGCTTTTGTAACGCCACCTGGTTACTGGCACGCCCACTTCAACGAGTCGGATCAGGAAGCGTTCCTGATCCCGATTCAGGACGCGGGGCTGCAGACGCATCTTCGCTCGCTGGATATTCGCTTCAGCTGATACAGGTTGTTCATTGCCCCCGCTCGCCCCGCACGAGCGGTCAGGCAACACCGGTTTAATCACCTGAAAGCCGGGTTACTTGAAAACGGGCACGCTGGCTGACCCGCTCGGCTTTCTCAGGTATTCACGCAGCCGTGCACCGATCTCGGCAATTTTTGCCTCCCCCGCCCGCAAGGCTTGCGGGTTGGTATGCACCGAGTAACTTCCCAGCGCGAGATCATAAGGATGTGGCTGCGCGGAGCCGATCACGAAGACCGTTTCCTTGTGCATGGCCTTGAGCGTAACGGTGCCGCTACCGGGTTCGAAAACGACCATTTCTCCCGCCATGACCACCTCCGGAGCGCAAAGCGATCCACGACTGACACTCAACCACAACGACTCATGACCCGTGGGCGGCACATAACTCCAGGATTCTCCGGCAGGTAGCGTGACCAGCAGGTAGTTCATGCCGGCGGGAGCGCGAACCGGGCTTTGGACACCCTGGTATGCACCTAGAATCACACGCGCCGGCCCCACTTCTGGCATCACGCCTGACTCCAGGTATTGGCTATCGACACTGGCATTTTCCAGCGCTGGCGGGAGTGCAACCCACAGTTGAAAACCCTGAATGCGCTTCGATGTACCGACCGACATTTCCTTGCCATGCCAGACCCCGCCACCCGCGCGCATCCATTCGACACCACCATAGTCAATCATCCCCGAACCCGAATCCGCCTCCTCAAAACGCAAATTCCCTTCGGTAATGACGGTGACCGTGGCGATGCCGGAATGCGGATGCATCTGCATGCCGTTGATGAACGAGCTCTCGCCTTCAAACAGGTCAAGGAACACAAAAGGCTTGAGCAGTTGGCCGAGGTCTGAGGGGCTCATCAACCGGACAATCGAGCCATGCCCATTGCCGGTGGTGCGGTAACGGATGGCCCGCTGGGTAACGGTTTCTTGTGTAGCGAACTGAGCTTGTTGCTTGAAAGACATCTTGATGACTCGAAGTTGGAAGCCTTTCGGCCCGATGCTCCAGACAATAGGCCCGGAGCGATTACTTGATAAGCCGGTACAATTGGATTGCACTCGTCCACCAGCATCAGGAATGACTCGCCATGCTCGACCTCAATGACATCGCCATGTTTGTGCAGGTAGTACGTTGCGGCAGCTTTGCAGAAGCCGCGCGACAGCTGGGCATGCCCCCCAATACCGTGAGTCGGCGCATCCAGCAGCTCGAAACGCAGCTCGGCACTCGGCTGATGCAGCGCTCCACTCGCAAGCTCACGCTCACCAGTGCCGGCCTTGGCTTTCATGAGCGTTGCGTGGGCGCCGTCGAGGGCCTGCTCGAAGCGGGACAGGCGTTGATGACGGGCAGTCACGAGCCCAGTGGTCGGGTGCGCGTGGCGGCCCCGGCCGACTTTTTCGACTTTTTTCAGATGCAATGGGTGACGGAGTTTCTGACCGCGCATCCGCGCGTGCGACTCGACTTCGTGCTCAGCGACGCGAAGGCCGACTTGATCGCCGAGCAGATCGACGTCGCCTTTCGCGGCGGCCCCTTGCGCGATTCAGGCTATGTCGGTCGTCAGATCCTTGACCCGCGCAGCGTCGGGATGGTCGCCAGCCCCGCCTACCTCGCGGCGCGGGGTTCACCCCGCACGCTGCATGACCTGGTAAACCACGATTGTGTGATCTCGGCGCATCCAGGCGGCCATGCCACTTGGCGCTTGGTCGGCCCGAACGGTGAGGAAGAAGTGCAAGTGAGCGGACGCTTCAGCGGCAATACCGCCCAGGCGTTGCGCAAGGCCGCCGTGGCGGGCCTCGGCATCGCGCTGCTGCCGCCGGTGATGGCCAAGCTTGAGGTGGAGGCCGGCGCACTGGTCCCGGTGTTGCCTCAATACCAACCCAACGGTTACGGCCTGAACGTGCTGTATCCGAGCCGCCGACAGTTACCGCTGGCGGTATCAGCGTTCATCGAGTTGGTCATCCAGAAGATGAATGCGGCCGACTCTTCGCCTGTGCATCAGTAACGGCACCCATTGCGGGCAACCCGTCACGGCAGTGCCAGGCCTCTACACCTCGCAATAAAGAATCATGCCCGCGTGGTACAGAATCCCGTCGCGGAAGTCGCCATCAGCCGTGAACCCGGTGTCATCGACGTACTCGATGTGGTCACCTTCCAGCCAATACCGCCCCTGGTAGGCACTCGCCTTCCGGCCCCGGGCTTCATCGTATCGGCCACCCGGCAAGAGCTCATGGCGGATGAGCCCGTCTGCCGTGACCCACATACCGACATACTTGTCCTGATCAGCGGATTTTTTTACCGTCATGTTCAAGTCCTCGGTTCAGAACGCGCTGGCGGTCGGGCGGACAATCAGCTCACTGACGTCCACATCGGCAGGCTGTTCGATGGCGTAAGCGATAGCGCGAGCGACGGCCATTGCCGGGATGGCGATCTTGCGGAACTCGCGCATCTCGGCACGCCCGCCTTCATCGGAAATGCTCTCGGCCAGCTCGGACTCGGTTACGCCGGGTGAAATCACCGTGACACGAATGTCCCCGCCGACCTCCTGACGCAATCCCTCAGATAGGGCGCGCACTGCAAACTTCGTCGCGCAGTAGACCGACGCCGTTGGGCTGACGGTGTAGGCGCCAATCGATGCAATGTTGATGAACTGGCCTGATTTCTGTTTTTGCATCAACGGCAAACCTGCAGCGATACCGTGCAAGACGCCGCGAATATTGACGTCGATCATCTGATCCCATTCAGAGACCTTCAGCGCCTCGAGTTTCGACAGCGGCATGACCCCGGCGTTATTGACGAATACATCGACCCGGCCATGCAGGTTCAACGCAAAATCCACGAACGCTTGTACGTCGGTCAGACGGGTGACATCCAATGCCTGGAAGTGGGCACTTCCCCCGCTGGAATTGATCTGCGCGCAGAGCATTTCGAGGCGCTCCGTACGACGTGCCCCGAGCACGACATGTGCACCGCTACTGGCCAACAGGCGCGCTGTCGCCTCACCTATTCCGCTGCTCGCGCCCGTAATCAGAACGACTTTTTTCGAGATATTCGACATGACCCTAATCCCTCACTTGAGTGGCTGGTGACGCGAGAGCGGTGTCTCGCTGCCAGTCCAGATTAGGGATAACGGTGGGCAGCCAGTTAGTCAGATCCTTCTGACAACTTGCCTGATCCTGTCGGGATAACGGGCTGCGACTTACCGGTTCAACGACGGCGAGCGTCGAGGCTGAAGCGACCGGCACCGAAGGCCACGACCTGCAACAGGCCACCAGCCATCGCGATGTTCTTGAAGAAGTGGATGAACTGGTTTTGATCGCCCAGTGCGTTATGGAAAGCCAGTGCGGTAAATACGCTGAACACGGCCAGTACAGCGGCAACGGTGCGAGTGCGGTAACCGGCGATCAGTGCCAGGCCACCACCGACTTCGACAATGATCGCCAACGCCAGCGCCAGTTCCGGAAGCGGAAGACCCACGGAGCTGATGTAGCCGACCATCATCGCGGGAGCGGCCAGTTTCGAAAAACCGGAGAGAATGAAGATTGCGCTGAGCAGTACGCGGCCGATCAACGAAGCCGAGGCTTGGGTCACGTCGCGGCGGCTCTGTTCAGAGCCGGTGGAATGAGCGATGTTTGCAGAAGTAGTCATGAGGTATTTCCTTCAAAGTTTGTGCGACTCGCCATGAATCGCTGCTGTGAAGAAATTTTGCGTCTTGTCCTCTCATCTGAATAGCCGACTAATTTAGATCATTAGATTCGAATAAATAGGCAAGTAATTCACCCCATCAACAGGGAGTTCAATCGTGCAAATCGTTGAGCGAACCTCTGCAACAGGCCTGGAATCGCACATTCGCGGTCAACGCCTGGCCGCCTCCGAGGATGTTTTTTCCAACGATGTGCTGGTGCAGATCTTTACCCGGGAAAGGATCGAACAGAGCTTTGTCGTTCCCGCCGTGGCTGAACCGCTGATTGTCTGGGTGCTTTGCGGGAGCGCCACCATTGAAGAACGGGAGCCCGGCAAAGAGTGGCTGGCGAGTGAGGTGACAAAGGGTGATTTTTTCCTGACCACCAGTGCTGTGCCCTACGAAATGCGCTGGCACGTGAACAGTGCGGAGCCTTTCGTGGTGATGCACATTTACCTCGGTCTGCCATTGCTTGAACGTGCAATCCAGGAAACCCACAAAGAGGTCACCGGTGCGATTTGCCTGCGGGAAATATCCGGCGGTCGAGATGAAGCGCTGTCAGTGCTGTTCGAACAATTCAGAGTTGAACTGACTACCCAGGGAGAATCCAGCCCCCTGCTGATGCACGGCATCGCCCAGTGCATCGCCGTGCATCTGGCGCGCCGGTACCTTGATACGCAAGCGGACAACATCGTGCAGCGCAACGCCCTGCCGGCCTTCAAGCTCAAGCGTGTGCTGAACGCGATGGAGAGGTCATTGAGTGAGGCGTTTTGTCTGGGTGACCTGGCCGACGAAGCCGGCATGAGCGAGTACCACTTCAGCCGCCTGTTCAAACGCGCCACGGGGCTTTCACCCTCGCGCTACTTCATCAGGTTGAGAATGACCAAAGCCAGGCAACTGCTGATTGAAACCGACATGAGCATCATCGATGCCGGACTGGAAGTCGGGTACAGCAGCGCCAGCCATTTCTCTCAAGCGTTCAAACGGGAAGTCGGCGTCCTGCCCAGTCACTACCGCAAATGAAAAACGCGGCACGGCGTGCACCGTGCCGCAGGTACAACCGACCCATCAACCGCCCACGGGAATGCTCATGCCGCCATCGGCCATGACCACCGAGCCGACAATGAAACTGGCGCGCTCGGAGGCCAGGAATGCCACGATTTCGGCGATCTCCCCGGGCGAGGCGGCACGGCCAATGGGGGCGGATTTCCCGTGCTCTTGCAGAAAACCCGGGCCGTCTTCCATGAAGTGATTGAGCAGATTGGTGACCACGTCACCCACGCCAATCGCGTTGACCCGGATACCGTGTTCTATCGCCTCCAGCGCCTGGGTCCGGGTCAGCTGCGCCAGTGCCCCTTTCGACGCGGTGTAGGCCGCAATACCGGGGAAGGCAAAGTAAGAGGCATAGGAGGCAATGTTGACGATAGCGCCTGACTTTTTCTTCATCATTTCTTTCGCCGCTTCGCGGGAATGGAGAAATGCGCCCGTCACGTTTGTCTCCATCTGCCAGCTCCAGTCCTCGCGGGTCATCTCGACCAGAGGTTTGTAGATGATCCGTCCCGCATTATTGACCAGCACATCGAGCGTGCCGAAGTGTTGAACGGCCAGTGCAACAGCCTGTTCAGCCGAGCCATCGACCGTGATATCCGCCACCAAAGGCACCAGCCCCGGTCGCTCAAGTGCATTCACTTCGGGGTTGATGTCTTCGGCTATGATCCTGGCGCCACGGGCATGAAACAGCTCGGCGATGGCACGGCCGATACCGCTGGCGGCGCCCGTCACAATCACGACTTTGCCGGCGATCTCGTTGGGGGTAGGAATGAAATCAGTCATCTTGTTTCTCCTGTTAAGAACGCAGCTGAATAATTCCAGCCGCTGCGCATACGCCTGAACGTATGGGGGTGTCGCAATCGACGACTCAACTGTCGCCGATTGCGACCCGCCACTCTTTAGGAGCCTTGCTCACCCTGTCGGGGCTTTGCGCTTATCTGTCCGGCGTTTCAGGTTCCCTGAGGGTCGGGTTGAAAGCGCAAGCCGGGCAGGCGATCCATGCTGATGAAACGGTTAGCAATACCGGGATAATATTGACCATTACGTTCGAGGAAACACGCATGATTTCTGATCCCGGAACACCGACACTGGACCAACTGCGCGTGTTCCTGACGGTCGTTGAAGTTGGCAGTTTTGCAGCGGCTGCCAGAAAGCTGCATCGAGCCACTTCGGTCATCAGCTACTCGATTGCCAACCTGGAAATGCAGCTCGGCGTGTCGCTGTTCGACCGTCAGACCACACGCAAGCCGCAGCTCACCGACGCTGGCCGCACCGTTCTGGCCGAAGCCCGGACCATCGCCAATGGCATTCATGGTTTACGCGCCAAAGTGAAAGGGCTGCTTCAGGGGCTTGAAGCCGAAGTCCACGTGGTGCTCGATGTGATGCTTCCCCCGGAGCGCGTGGTCGACGCACTCAAATCCTTTCGCGAAGAATTTCCTACGGTTGCCCTGCACTTGCATATGGAAGCGCTCGGTGCCGTCACGGAACTGGTGATCAACCGTGGTGCAATCGTCGGCGTCAGTGGGCCGATGAACGAAGGCATCGACGGTATCGAAAGAATTGGCGTCGGCAGCGTGGAGTTGATTCCGGTGGCAGCCCCGAATCATCCACTGGCTTCAAGCGACTCGAATGTGCCCGGTGCCGGGCGAGAGTTCACGCAACTGGTGCTGTCCGATCGCTCGCTTCTGACCAAAGGCAAGGATTTCGCCGTGCTCAGTAACCGCACCTGGCGCCTGGCGGACCTGGGTGCCAAGCACATGCTGCTGCGTGAAGGCATCGGTTGGGGGAATATGCCGTTGCCGATGGTCCAGGAAGATCTGGAGAGCGGCCGGCTCGTGCAATTGAACATACCGGAATACAAAAGCGGCCAATATACCTTCGACGTCATCTACCGTACGGATCTGCCACCGGGCCCTGCGGCAAGGTGGTTGATCGACCGGTTCGTACAACAAGGCTCGGTGCTGGATAGCGCCGCTTGAGGACGATTTCGCCCTGCCTGCATCAGCTCTCGAACGGGTGCTGGCAGGGCTGCGTGAAACCATTTCCCATGACGACTACTTGCTCGCTGCGGCAAGCGCCATCTTCGACGGCCTGCTCGACGAATTTGTGAAAGAGGAACAACCCGATGAGTAAGGTTTCCACATTGGACGTTGACGAGAATCTGTCGAGGCCCCAGCCGGTCAGTTTGCGTGAGGCGTTCTGGTTCTGGCTAAAGCTCGGCTTCATCAGTTTCGGCGGGCCGGCAGGACAGATCTCGATCATGCACCAGGAGTTGGTAGAACGGCGGCGCTGGATTTCGGAACGGAGATTTTTGCATGCCCTCAACTACTGCATGTTGCTGCCCGGCCCTGAGGCACAGCAGTTGGCGACCTACATTGGCTGGCTGATGCATCGGACATGGGGAGGAGTCATTGCGGGTGCACTGTTTGTGTTGCCCTCGCTGTTCATCCTGATTGCGTTGTCGTGGATGTACATCGCGTTCGGCGAAATGCCCGTGGTGGCCGGGCTCTTCTATGGGATAAAGCCCGCCGTGACGGCCATCGTGGTGCAAGCGGCACACAGGATCGGCTCTCGGGCACTGAAGAACAATTGGCTGTGGGCGATAGCGGCGGCGTCATTTACCGCGATCTTCGCATTCAACGTTCCATTCCCGCTGATCGTGCTGAGCGCCGCTTTGATCGGCTATGTCGGAGGGCGTCTGGCGCCCGAGAAGTTCAGGACCGGGGGCCATGGTTCCGCCAAAAAATCCTTCGGGCCAGCCTTGATCGATGACGACACCCCCACCCCTGAGCATGCCCGTTTTAACTGGCTGAAACTGGCGTCGCTCGCACTTATCGGCGCCACGCTCTGGGCATTGCCGATGGGCATCTTGACCCTCCTCTTCGGCTGGGAAGGCACCTTGACTCAAATGAGCTGGTTCTTTACCAAAGCCGCGTTGCTGACCTTTGGCGGTGCATATGCCGTGCTTCCGTATGTCTACCAGGGCGCGGTCGGACACTATGGCTGGCTGACCCCGACACAGATGATCGACGGGCTGGCGCTGGGGGAAACCACGCCGGGGCCGCTGATCATGGTCGTGGCCTTCGTCGGCTTTGTTGGCGCCTATGTCTCGCAGGTGTTCGGAGCCGATCAGGTGTTTTTGGCCGGGGCCGTGGCGGCCTCGCTGGTGACCTGGTTCACCTTCCTGCCCTCGTTCCTGTTCATCCTTGCGGGTGGCCCGCTGGTGGAGTCGACCCACAACGAACTCAAGTTCACGGCACCGCTTACCGCCATAACAGCCGCCGTGGTTGGAGTGATCCTCAATCTGGCGTGCTTCTTCGGCTATCACGTGCTTTGGCCAACAGGCTTCAGCGGTAACCTGGACTGGCCCTCCGCGCTGATCGCGATTGCGGCGGCGGTTGCCTTGTTCCGCTTCAAGCGGGGCGTCATTCAGGTGCTGATGGCCTGCGCGCTCGTCGGTTTGACCGCGCATCTGTTGCGTTAGCCTGGTGCAAGGAATGCGAGGGTGAATCGCATAAATGGCCTTCACCCACACCCTGAACCAGACTAGACCCGAAATTGCTGCATCAGCCCCTGCTGATGGTTGGCCAGGCGGTTCAGCGCCTGGCTCACCTGGGCCGATTCCTCGGCCTGCCCCGACAGGGATTCGGTGACATCGCGGATGGTCGCCACGTTGGTATTGATCTCTTCGGCCACGGCGCTCTGCTCCTCGGCGGCGCTGGCAATCTGCAGGTTCATGTCGGAGATGACCGATACCGATTCGCCGATTCGACGCAAGGCGGCGACCGCCTGTTCGACGTGTACGACGCTGCCCTGTGCTTGCTGGTAGCTGCTGTTCATTGAACTGGCGACCTCGCGGGTCCCCTTCTGCAAACCTTCGATGACCTGACGGATTTCCTCCACCGAGTCCTGGGTCCGCTTGGCCAGGTTGCGCACCTCGTCGGCAACCACCGCAAAGCCGCGCCCGGCCTCACCGGCACGCGCAGCTTCGATGGCGGCATTGAGGGCGAGCAAGTTGGTCTGTTCGGCGATGCTGCGGATCACCTCCAGCACCAACCCAATCTGTTCACTGTTGGCCGCCAGGCCTTCGACCTGCGCCATGGCACTGCTCATGTCGCGAGCCAGGGCATCTATGGCGCTGGTGGTGTGGCCAATGATGCCGAGGCCTTCGCGGGTGGCGAGATCGGCACCACGCGCCGCTTCAGCGGCCTGCGCCGCGCTGCGGGCGACATCCTGGGCGGTGGCGCTCATCTCGTTGGAGGCCGTGGCCACCTGGTCCACTTCGCGATATTGCTGCTGCATGCCGGAGCTGGTCTGGCTGGCGATCGCCGCGGACTGGTCAGCGGTGCTGCGGGCGTCCTGCACCGAGCGTTTCACGTCGGCAATCACCGGTTGCAGCTTGTCGAGGAAGCGGTTGAACCAGCCGGCCAGTTCGCCCAGCTCGTCCTTGCGCGAGTAGTCGAGGCGACGGGTCAGGTCGCCTTCACCGCTGGCGATGTCCTTGAGCATGCTGGCGACCCCAAGGATCGGTCGGGTCACGCCACGCGCGGTCAGCCACACCAGGAGCAGACCGGCGATGGCGGCGGCTATCCCGAGCAGCAGCTCCAGCCAGGTTCCCTGGGTGTTGCGCACGTCCAGATCGTTCTGCAAGGCCATGGCCGGCGCCAGCAGGGTCGTCATGGGCACGTCCAGCAACACGGCCCAGGGCTTGGCATCTGGAATGGGTTGCAGCGGTGCCAGCACCTGCAAGTGGTCCTTCGTCTGCTGCTCATGCCCCTGCCCCTGACGTTGCAAGTCCAGCAGCTCGGCCGCTTCGCCCGGGTAGGCCTTGGACAGGCTCTGGCCGAGCAGGCCGGCGTCCACACTGTGACCGGCCAGCAAGCCGGCCGGGCTGAGGATACTGATGGCGCCCTGCCCCTGATAAAGGCCCTGACTGCCCGCCGTCGCCAACTGCTGAAGATTGCTCAGGCTGATGTCCATGCCGACCACCGCGATCATGCGACCGTTCTCGATGACCGGAAAGGTCAAGGTGGTGATCAGCGTCTTCTGCCCCGAAGCGTCATCAAAGTAGGGATTCAACAAGCAGGGCTTAAGGCTTTGCTTGGGGCAGTTGAACCAGGTATTGAAAGGGCTGCCGTCGAGCATGGGCGTGGCGTCGCTGATCATGTCTTCGGTCACCGCCAGGGTGTTCAGGCTTGCACCGCGCTGCGCCCAGTAAGTGGCGAAGCGGCCTTGTTCGTTACTGCCTGTTTCGGCACGGCCGGCAAAGGCGGAATCGTCGCCGCCCAGCGCATCAGGTTCGAACACCAGGTAGAGGCTGAGCAGTTGCGGGTTGGCCTGCAACGCCTCTTTGATCTGCTGGTTGAGCGAATCACGCAGGGCCTGGCCGTCCAGATTCAGTTTCTGCGCCTGGCGACGCTGGCGCATTACTTCGCGGGATAAGTTCAGGCCATCCTGGTAGGCCGACATGAAGTAACGCTGGATGGTCAACGCCTGAACCTTGCCCTCCCCTTGCATGCGTTCGCGGGCCGACGCTTCGAGCATCTGCGCACTGCTCGCCTTGACCAGCGTGGTCCCGGCCCCCATGCGGTAGAGCGAGATGCCGATGAGCATGGCAACGATAGCCACCAGACAGAAGCCGGTCAGCAAGGTGATCTTCCATTGGATGGAAAGTCGGTCAAGAGGCATTGAAGCAGTCCTTTTGCGGAGATACTGGTTGAGGTCCGACGATGCGCGCATTGACGGCGGAACCCGACGGCAACGTGGATCGGGTCAGCTCAGCAAGCAGTACTGGCCCCCTGACATCAATCACCAGCACTTTTCACGCCAAAGACATAAACACCTTAAATTACAATTACTTAATAAGAAAACTGGAACCTCATCGCCGCAGACAGAGGGCCCCTGTGTAAAATTTTGCGACAGACTATCTCTACTTGAATCACTACCTGACCGACCTCCACATGCGCGGCTTGCGAGACAAGGCGGCAACGGACATGGCAGCGAGAGCCAGAGCTGGCCCCCGCTGCTTGCAGTCAATGTCAGCGCTTGAGTTTGCGCTTGTTGCGGTATTGGTCGATAACCACTGCGACCACGATGATCAAGCCCTTGATGATGTCCTGGATGTAGGCATCGACCCCGACGAAAGTGAACCCGCTGGCCATCACCCCAAGGATCAGTGCGCCGATGACCGTGCCGGTGATGCGCCCCACCCCGCCCGCCAGGCTGGTGCCGCCGATGACCGCTGCGGCAATCGCATCCAGCTCATAGGACATGCCCATCCCGGCCTGCCCGGTGGCGGCACGGGCCGAAGCCACCACGCCCGCCAGTCCCGCCAGCAACCCGGCGATGCTGTAGACGATGACCAGATGGCGTTTGACGTTAATACCCGACGTACGCGCCGCCTGCATGTTGCCGCCAATGGCGTAGGTGTATTTGCCGTACTTGGTGTAGCGCAGCGCGATGTGGAAGATCACCGCCACCACCAGGAAAATGATCACCGGCATCGCACCGTGACCGATCGCCGTGTAGGAATCCGACAGCATGCTCACTGGCTGGCCTTCGGTGTAGTAACGCGCCAGGCCACGGGCCGAGACCATCATGCCCAGGGTAGCAATGAACGGCGGGATCCCGGTGATGGCAATGATGCTGCCGTTGATTGCCCCCGCCAGCAGCCCGACGCCGAGCCCGACAATCACTGGAATCCACACCGGCAAGTCGGTCAGCGACGGGAATACCGCCCGAGTGAAATCCGAGGTCTGCGCCAGGCTGGCAGCGATCATCGCCGACAAGGCCAGCACCGAGCCCGACGACAGGTCGATGCCGGTGGTGATGATCACCTGGGTCACGCCAATCGCCAGCAGGCCGATGATCGACACTTGCAGGATCATCAACACCAACCGCTGGGAGTTCATCAGGAAGCTCTGGTCGCGCACGATCCAGCCGAACATTTCGAACACCAGGCCGATCCCGATCAGCACCAGGAAGATGCTCAGCTCGGTCGGAAAGCGCCGGCGACTCTTGGCCGGTGCCGCTGCCGGTTTGTTTTCCAGTATCGCGTTCATAGCCACTCACCTTTCTATTGCGTCATCGACGGCGGCCGTAGCCACCACCCGCATCATTAATGAACCGAGGACATGCCCGAGGCCAGTTGCATCACTCGTTCCTGAGTCGCTTCGCTGCGGTCGAGGGTGCCCATCAGTTCGCCCTCGTGCATGACCATCACCCGGTCGCTCATGCCGAGCACTTCCGGCAGTTCCGAGGAAATCATGATCACCGCCATGCCTTCGCCAGCGAGGTAGGAGATGAGTCGGTAAATCTCGGCCTTGGCGCCGACATCGATACCGCGGGTCGGCTCGTCGAGAATCAGGATTCGTGGGTTGGTCATCAGCCAGCGCGCCAACAAGGCCTTCTGCTGATTGCCGCCGGACAAGGTGTCGATGCACTGCTCCAGTGAAGGGGTTTTCACCCGCAGCTTCTTGCACATGTCTTCGCACAACACCCGCAAGGCTTTCTGCTGAATGAAGCCGTGGCCGGCGTAGTGCGGCAGCACCGCCATTTCCATGTTCTCCAGTACCGAAAGGCATGGGAACAGGCCGCTGAGCTTGCGATCCTCGGTCAACAGTGCGAAACCCTTCTCGATCGCCATGTGTGGATCGCTGATGCGCACCACTTCGCCATCGAGGCGAATCTCGCCACTATCGCTTGGGGTAATGCCGAAAATAGCTTCGGCCACGTTGGTCCGTCCGGAGCCCATCAACCCGGCAATGCCAAGGATCTCCCCGGCATGCAGGTCGAAAGAGACGCCTTTGAAGATGCCATCCAGCTTGAGGTCGCGCACCGACAGCAACAGATCGCCAATCGGCTCGTCGCGCACCGGAAACAACTGGCTCAACTCACGACCGACCATCATCGAAATCAGGCTGTCGCTGTCCATGCTGTCGGCCCGCTGCAGGCCTATGTAGGCGCCATCGCGGAACACCGCCACTTCATCGGCGATAGCGAACACTTCGTTCATTTTGTGGGTGATATAGATGATGCCTTTGCCCTGGCTTTTCAGGTCGGCAATGATCGAAAACAGGTGAGCGACCTCCTTGTCGGTGATGGCCGAAGTCGGTTCGTCCATGATCAGGATATCGGAGTCATAGGACACGGCTTTGGCGATCTCGACCATCTGCCGCTCGGCGATGCTCAGGTTGCCGACCAGCTCTTCGGGGTCGAGGTTGATCCGCAGGCGCTCCAGCAATTTCGCCGTGCAGCGGTGCATTTCCCGGTGGTCGATCATGTGGAAGCCGTTGAGCTGCTCACGACCGATCCAGATGTTTTCGGCGATGCTCATGTGCGGCATCAGGTTGAGTTCCTGGTGGATCATTGCGATCCCGGCCTGAAGCGCCGCCAGCGGCGTTTCAAACACCACCGGCTTGCCCCGCAGGCGCAGTTCGCCGGCGTCTGGCTGGTAGATGCCGGCGATGATTTTCATCAGGGTAGACTTGCCGGCGCCATTTTCGCCCATGAGCGCCAGCACGGAACCGGGGCGCACCCGCAGCTGCACATCGGACAACGCCACTACACCGGGAAAACCCTTGCTGACGTTGACGATCTCCAGCAGGTACGGCTCATCGACAGGTGTTGCAGTGGGCTGGGCACCCTTCAAAGGGGTGCTCGAAGCAGTCGCTGAAGCGAACATGATCAGGTACTCCATCAGCAAGGTCGCGCTCGCCACCTTGCGTACTTATTGTTGTTATTGAACGGACGGACTATTTGAACTGGTCAACGTTTTGCGGTGTGATCAGGCGGAACGGCACCCAGACAGCCGACTCGACCGGCTCGTTTTTCGCCATTCTCACTGCAGTATCGATGGAACCGTCGGCCTGCCCCTTGGCGTCCTGAAACACCGAAGCCGCCAGCGAGCCTTTCTTCACGGCATTCAAACCGTCCGGAGTACCGTCGACACCCGCAATCAACACACTGCCTTTTTCGACGCCCGCCTGTTGCAGGGCCATCGCGGCGCCAATGGCCATTTCGTCGTTGTTGGAGACGATCGCGTCAAACTTGCGGCCCTGGGTCAGCCAGTCGTTGACCAGGGTCATGCCTTTATCCCGCAGCCAGATACCGCTCTGCTCTTGCTCGATCTTGATGTTCGGGTATTTGGCCAGTACTTCCTTGACGCCCTTGGTGCGATTGGTGGTGGAGTTGTTCGCGAGGTCGCCCAGCAAAATCACAATATCGCCCTTGCCGCCCATCTTGTCCGCCAGGTACTGCATTTGCATTTCACCGGCCTCCAGGTCGTTGGAAGCGACAGTCACCACGCCTTTGGGCAGGTTCAGGTCATCGGGGCGGCGGTTGACATAGACCAGTGGAATACCGGCCTTTACGGCGGCTTCAGTGATTTTTTTGGTTGCGGCCGTATCCACCGGGTTGACCACGATGGCATCGACTTTCTGGCTGATAAAGCTTTCGACCTGGCTCAGTTGCTTGACCACGTCGCTGCGGGCATCTTCGAATTGCAGCTGGACGCCGTCGGGGTAGGACTTGGCTTTCTTGTCCATGGATTCACGCAGGTAGGTCAGCCAGGTGTCATCGAACTGGGACATGCTGACGCCGATCTTCACATCGGCCAGCACAGCGCCGCTGGCGACCATCAGGGACAGGGCAAGTGAGGCAAAACGGATCTTGGTCTTCATGAAAAGTCTTTCTCCACATTCTTGTTGGTTTTATGGATGAGGCGTGACGATTTCAGTAAGCGGACAAGCAGGAAAAGTGTTGAAACATAACGCGAGGCAGCTCGCTGGAAATGACTTTATTGGAAAATATTTTCTATATCAACCAATTTTAGAATTTTATTCTGATTTTATTCCATGGCTTTCGAACGGGCTCAACTCCACCGCTTGATGGCGCTTGAAACTCAGCCGCGCGGCGTCTAGCACACGGGTGGTCGCCAGTGCATCACGGGCGTCCACAGGCAGTGGGCCACCGCTCTGCAACGCGGTTTGTAGCTGTAAATAGAACTGATTCCAACAGCCCCGCTCGGAGGGAACCCGTTCGCGCTCTTCGCCCTGCTCGAACCAGCCCCAGCGTCGGTGCTCCTCCACGCCCCAGCGTTCGCCTTCGGTTTTAGGCGAGAGCCCGGCAAGCGCCGACGCCTCCTGCCCGTCCAGACCATCGACGCTGTAACAGCCTTGTGTGCCGGTCACCCGAAAGCGCGGGCCGGGGGTGTTTTGCAGGCAACTGCCACCCAGGTGCGAGGTCACACCGCTGGCGTGAGTCAGGGACATAAAAAAGCCGTTATCGAACGTCTGGCCTTTCTCCAGGTAATCCAGTTCGGCATAGACCCGTGTCACCGGACCGAACAGCAACAACGCCTGATCCACCAGATGGCTGCCCAGATCCCGCAGGAAGCCGCCGCCACTGCCGTTGTTCACCGACTGCGGCGAGTAGCGCTCGATCCGCGACTCAAAACGGGTGACCTGGCCCAGCGCGCCGGACTCGATGAGTTTGCGTACGGTGAGGAAATCCGAATCCCAGCGCCGATTCTGATAGACGCTAAGCCGCACACCCTGGCGCTCGGCCATGGTAATCAGGGTTTGTGCCTGTTGCGCATCGGCAGCGAACGGCTTGTCGCTGACCACTGCCACGCCGTACTCAATGCCGTCGAGCACCAGTGCCGGGCGGCCCTTGAGTGGTGTCGACACCACCAACACATCGATTCCGGCTTCCACCAATTGGCCGATGCTGTCGAAGGCTGGCACGCCGGGATGCTCCGCGGCCAGCAATTGTCGGCGCTCGGGGGAGCGGGTAACCACGCCCACGAAGGTCGCCGCTGACAAACTGCTGATCAGCGGAGCATGGAAAAACCGGCCGCCATGGCCGTAACCGACAAGTCCGATGCGCATACACGTATTTCCCCTGAAAGAACGCAAACCCTGTAGGAGGGAGCTTGCTCGCGATGACGGCGGCACATTCCACATTGATGTCGCCTGATACACCGCTATCGCGAGCAGGCTCGCTCCCACAGGGGATAATTGTTAGCCGTAGAAGCGGGGGCGATCAGGGAGTGCGACGTTGACGATCGCCCCGCTGTTTTGCGCTTCGATGCATGCATCGGCGGCGACAGCGGCAGCAAAGCCATCCCACGCCGAAGGCCCACCCACCTGCCCGGCCCTTACACCATCAATGAACGCCTGCAACTCGACGTCGTACGCCGCGATGAAGCGATCCTTCCAGTCCATCAGAATCGCGTTGGACACCTTCGCCCCGCTACGCAATTGAACCTGGGACGGCTCCGGCAGTTTGGCGATGCCGGTCTCCCCCACCACTTCGCACTGGATGTCGTAGCCGTACTGGCAATTGACGAAAACTTCCACGTCGATGCGTGTGCCCTTGGCGGTTTCCAGCAGAACGATCTGCGGGTCTTTCAAATGCGCGAGGGCCTTGCTGCTCTTGCGCGGGAACACTACCTGCACCGAAACGTAATCGTCGTCGAGCAACCAGCGCAGCACGTCCAGCTCATGGATCAGCGTGTCGGTGATCGCCATGTCGGTCTTGTAGTTCTCGCCCACCGTGGGGTTACGGTGAGCGCAATGCAGCATCAACGGTTCGCCGATCTGGCCACTGTCGATCACTGATTTCAACGCGCGATACCCTTCATCGTACGGACGCATGAAACCGACCTGCACCAGCCGCTTGCCATGGGCCACTTCGGCCTCGACGATCTTGCGGCAGCCTTCGGCGGTGACCGCCAGAGGTTTCTCGCAGAACACCGGTTTGCCCGCGGCAATCGCTGCCAATACGAACTCTTCGTGGCTCGGCCCCCAGGAGGTGACGAGGATCGCTTCGACTTCCGGCGCCTTGATCAGCGCATGACCGTCGGGATAGACCTCGGCAGTCAGTTTCAGATCGGAAACGACCTTGGCCGCTTGCTGCAAATTGATGTCGGTGACCGCGACCACCTGACTGTTGAGCAAGGTCTGGCTGCAACGACGGATGTGGTCCTGGCCGATGGCCCCGGTGCCGATGACGCCAAGCTTCAAAGACATATAAACACTCCTGTTTGTTCGTTTCAGGGCAATCAGTACTGACGGGCCTTGGCCAGTCGTTCGTTCAGGGTCTTGGCCACCGCATCGGTGCGGGCGCTGGTGGAGACTTGCGCCACGCCGACCCGCCACCAGGACAGGTAGCCGTGAATCATGGTTTTGGGCAGGACCTTGATATCGATCAGGGTCGACACGGTCTGCAAGCGCGCATCCGCCAACGCGGCGTGCAACTCTTCAACGGTGTTCACTTTGTAGGTCTTGCAGCCATAGGCCGCCGCGCTCATGGCGAAATCCACCGGAACGAAACCGCCGTCGAGCTTGCCGGTTTGCGGGTTGCGGAAACGGAACTCGGTAGCGAAGCTGTCCATGCCGTTGCCCATCTGCAGGTTGTTGATGCAGCCGAAGGTCATGTTGTCGAGCAGCACCACGTTGATCTTGCGTCGCTCCTGAATCGAGGTCGCCAATTCCGAGTGCAACATCATGTAGGAGCCATCGCCCACCAGCGCATAGACCTCGCGCTCAGGCTCGGCGAGTTTCACCCCCAATGCGGCGTTGATCTCATAGCCCATGCACGAATATCCGTACTCGACGTGATAGGTGTTCACGCCTTTGCTGCGCCAGCTGCGCTGCAAGTCACCCGGCAGGCTGCCGGCGGCGGCAACGATCACCGCGTCATCCGCGAGGGTTTCATTGAGCACGCCGAGTACGCGGCTCTGGGTCAGGCACGAGCCGGTCAACTCGATGAATTCGCGCAACACTGCCGGGTCCAGGTGATCGTTGATTTCCGGGGTGAAGTCCTGGGTCTGGTATTCGATCTGATAAAGGCGATCGACTTCCTCATCCAGCTGCGCCCTGGCCTGACGGGGTTGATCACCCCAATCGGAGCGGTAGTCGCCCAGCGCTTCCGCCAGTGCCTGCAAACCGGTTCGGGCGTCCGCCAGCAGTTGTACGCCGTCGAGTTTCAGGGCGTCGCACGGGCTGATATTGAGGTTGAGGAATTGCACTTCAGGATGCTGGAACAAGGACTTCGACGCGGTAGTGAAGTCGCTGTAACGAGTGCCGATACCAATGATCAGATCTGCATCCCTGGCCAACAGGTTTGCCGCCAAACAGCCAGTCTCACCGATGCCGCCGACGTTCAGGGCATGGCTGGAGACCACCGCGCTTTTGCCGGCCTGGGTTTCGGCAAAGGGAATATCGAAGCGCTCGGCAAAGGCCTGTAACGCCGCGTTGGCGCCAGAGTATTTAACTCCGCCGCCGCAGATGATCAGCGGTTTGCGCTTGCCTTTGAACAACGCCACGGCATCGTCGAGCATCGCTTCGGTCGCCGGACGGCGCTCGATGCGGTGCACGCGTTTTTGCAGGAAGTAATCGGGGTAGTCGTAGGCTTCGGCTTGCACATCTTGCGGCAAGGCCAGGGTTACGGCACCGGTTTCAGCGGGGTCGGTGAGCACGCGCATGGCGTGAATCGCGGCGGTCATCAGTTGCTCGGGACGGTTGATGCGATCCCAGTATTTGCTCACGGCCTTGAACGCATCGTTGGTGCTGATGCTCAGGTCGTGGAACTGCTCGATCTGTTGCAGCACCGGGTCCGGCTGGCGGCAGGCGTAGACATCACCCGGCAACAACAGCAAGGGAATGCGGTTGGCTGTCGCGGTGGCGGCAGCGGTCAGCATGTTCGCCGCGCCTGGCCCCACCGACGAAGTACAGGCGTAGATCTTGCGTCGCAGATGCTGCTTGGCGAACCCGATGGCGGCGTGGGCCATGCCTTGTTCGTTGCGGCCCTGATGGACGATCAGGTCGCCGCTGTCCTGCTCCAGGGCTTGCCCCAGACCCAGCACGTTGCCGTGGCCGAAGATGGTAAATATCCCGGCGACGAATTTGCTCTGAACCCCATCGACCTCGATGTACTGGTTATCGAGGAATTTCACCAGGGCCTGGGCCATGGTCAGTCTTGTTGTGGTCATATCTGATCCTTCAATACACGAAGAAACCCTTGTGGGAGCGAGCCTGCTCGCGAAAGCGTTGTGTCAGGCGACATCAATATTGATTGTGCCGCCGCTTCGCGAGCAGGCTCGCTCCCACATTTGAACCGCGTTGGCCTCAGCCCAGGGATTTTTGCAGGTGATCCATGCTCGCGCCGATCGCCTGCTCGATATCCACCAGCCCATGCACGCTGTCGGCAAACGGTTCGAACGACAGGTAGCCGCTGTAGCCGCTGCCGAGCAAGGTCTCGATCTGCACCGCGTTGCCGAGAATGTCGCCCTCGCCCACCAGCACCCGATGGCCATCGCGGATGGTCGCCAACGGCGCTTCGGTATCCTCGACGCCGGAGATGTGCACCAGCCCGGTCAACTCAGGGAAAAACTCCTGTTCACCGGCCAGGTGATGATGAAAGGTGTCGTGCACCAGACGGAACACATCCAGCCCGCCGATGGCCTTGATCGCATCGACCGCCGTGCGTTTGCGCCGCACCGAACAGTCTTCGAAGCCCAGCGGTTCGATGAAACCGAGGATGCCGTGATCGCGCAGGATCGGCGCCAGCTGACTCAACGCCGTGCGCAGGCCCGAAGCGCGTTCGGCCTCGCTGCGCGGATCGGCCCGGTCGTTCAACGGGCACATGACCAACCCCTGCGCGCCGCAATCACGTGCGTAAGCGGCGAGTTTCAACGCCTGCGCACGGCGCTCGTCATTCCACACATCAAACGGATACAACGCGTTGATCGACAGCACGGTGACGCCTTGGGCCGCACACAACTCCCGGACGTGCCCGGGCGCGGTCCCATCCTCGATCTCGATGCCCTTGAGGTCGTTGCGGATCTCAATGGCGTCGGCCTTGAGGGTCACCGCCAACTCGATGAACGCAGGCAGGCACAAGCGTGGGGCGACCATACGGTTCAAGGCGAAACGCAGCGGCTTGCTCATTATTGTTGTTCTCCGCACAGGTGAATTATTTAGCCGTCGGCATGCTGAATTCCGGGCCCTTGGCGATGCTGTCGGGCCAGCGCTGCATCACGCTTTTATAGCGGCTGTAGAAGCGGATGCCTTCCTCGCCGTAGGCATGGTGGTCGCCGAACAGCGAACGCTTCCAGCCGCCGAACGAATGCCAGGCCATGGGTACCGGAATCGGCACGTTGATGCCGACCATGCCGACCTTGATGCTGCGCGCAAAGGCACGGGCAATCCCGCCATCGCTGGTAAAACACGACACGCCGTTGCCGAACTCATGGGCGTTGATCAGGGCCACGGCACTGGCGAAATCCGGCACGCGAACGATGCCCAACACCGGGCCGAAAATTTCCTGCTGGTAGATGCTCATCCCGGTCGTGACGTTGTCGAACAGCGTCGCGCCGACGAAGAAACCATTCTCGGCACCCGGCACCTTGAAGTTGCGCCCGTCAACGATCAGATGCGCGCCCTGGGCCACGCCCTGATCGATGAAGCCTTCAACCTTGGCCTTGTGTTCGGCGGTCACCAATGGCCCCATGTCGGTGTCACCCTGCAGGCCATTGCCGACTTTCAACTGATCGATGCGCGGCAACAGTTTGGCAATCAGCCGGTCCCCCACATCACCGACTGCCACGGCAATCGAAATCGCCATGCAGCGCTCACCGGCCGAACCATAAGCAGCGCCGATCAGGGCATCCGCCGCTTGATCCAGATCCGCATCGGGCATGACGATCATGTGGTTCTTCGCCCCGCCCAGCGCCTGTACACGCTTGCCACGCGAGGTCGCCTGCTGGTGGATGTACTCGGCGATCGGCGTTGAACCAACAAACGAAATCGCTTCGATGTCCGGGTGTTGCAGCAAGGCGTCGACCGCCGTCTTGTCCCCCTGGACCACGTTGAACACACCGTCCGGCAAGCCGGCTTCGGTCAGCAGGCGAGCCATCAGCAAACTGGCGGACGGATCGCGCTCGGACGGCTTGAGGATGAAGCAGTTACCGGTGACCAGCGCCAGCGGGATCATCCACAGCGGCACCATCACCGGGAAGTTGAACGGCGTAACCCCGGCGCAAACACCGAGCGGCTGACGCAGGTTCCAGTTGTCGATGCCGCCGCCGATGTTGTCGCTGAACTCGGTTTTCAGCAGGTTCGGCGCACCGCAGGCGTATTCGACGATTTCGATGCCGCGGGTGACCTCGCCCTTGGCGTCGGAAAAGACCTTGCCGTGTTCGCGGCTGATGATTTCCGCCAGCTCATCGTGATGGCGGTCGAGCAGTTCCTTGAACTTGAACATCACCCGCGAGCGTCGCAGGGACGATTGCTCGGACCAGGCCGGAAAAGCTTTCAGGGCCGAGGCGACAGCCTGTTCCACGGTCTTCTGGCTGGCCAGCCCGACCCGCGCCTGGACGCTGCCGGTGGCCGGGTTGAAGACGTTGCTGAACCTTTCACTGCCGCTGTCTTGCACCTGACCATCGATGTAATGACCTACAACCTGGGCGTCGCTCATTGTGCTTGTTCTCCGTGCAGAGGTTGGAATTCAGAGATCCAGCAGCCAGCTGTGCTGCGGATCGTTATGGAATTGCCAGACGCGTTTCGGGCCCGCCATCACGTTCAGGTAATACGACTCGTAGCCGTACGGCACACTGACCGGGTGATAACCCTTGGGCACGACCACAAGGTCGTTGTTTTCCACGGCCATGGCCTGATCGATGCTGCGATCGTCGGTGTAGACCCGTTGGAACACGAAGCCCTGGGGCGGGTTGATCTGGTGGTAATAGGTTTCTTCGAGAAAGCTCTGGTGCGGCAGGTCGTCGGTGTCGTGCTTGTGCGGCGGGTAGCTCGACGAGTGCCCCGAAGGCGTGCGCACTTCCACCACCAGCAGCGAATGGGCCGGCTCGGTGTCCGGCAAGATGTCGCAGACGTAGCGGGTATTGGCGCCCTTGCCGCGCACGCTGCGTTTCATGGTCTCGGGTTTGATCAGCCGTGGGCCGAGGTTCTCGGTTGGCGCACCGGGCGCCGCGCAAACGGCGATCTGCACATCACTCAACGCGACAATCCGGGCCTGACTGCCGGGTGGCAAGTACGCGGCGAACGGGGATTTGTCTTCAAACACCGACTGACGATCCCCAAGGTTGTCCCAGTCGAACACGCCCTGCCCCGGCGTTTCACCCTTGATGCCGACCCGGCCGCTGAGCAGCACCAGGCACAGTTCCTTGTCACCGGCAGAGACCGGCAGGGTTTCGCCGAGGCTCAAGCGGTAAGCGGCGAAACCGACGTATTCAAGTTCACCTTTGCCCAACTCGACCATGGTCCGGCCACGGGCATTGCTTTTGACCAGCAGGCTCATCGTGCCGTCCTCTCGTCGAGCAGCGCACGCAAGGTGTCGAAGCCTTTTTTGGCATAGACGTAGCTCGGGGCCACCGCCGGGTCCTGCTCGGCCTCGACCACCAGCCAGCCCTGGTAATCGGCCGCCAGCAGCACGTCGAGCAGTTCGGCGAAGTCGATGTCACCATCTCCCGGCACGGTGAAGGTGCCGTTGATGATGCAGTCCGGGAAGCTCCACAGATTGTTGCGCGCCAACTGCACTACCGGTTTGCGCACGTCCTTGAAATGCACGTGGCAAATGCGTGAGATGTGTTTGCGCAGCACCTGCAAGGGTTCACCGCCCCCCATGTAGCAATGACCCGAATCGAAGAGCAGGCCGACTTCACTGCCGGTCAACGCCATCAGGGTGTCGATGTCCGACGGGGATTCGACGTAGGCGCCCATATGGTGGTGATACGCCAGACGTACACCCTGCGACAGGGTGAAGCGCGCCAGCTCGGTCAGTTTGTCAGCGTATTCCTGCCACGCCTGTTCGGTGTGAAAACGCGGGCGCTCGACCAGAGGAATACGTTGCCCTTGAATGGAATCGGCGACTTCACCGTAAACCAGCACCTTGGCGCCGTTCTTCGCCAGCAGCTCGACATGGCTGGCAATGGCGTCGATTTCCTCGGCCACGGAGCGGCGTGCCAGGCGACTGGAATACCAGCCGGACACCAGCGCCAGGTCATACGGGCGCAGTACATCGCCAACGCCTTTGGCGTCCTTGGGGAATTTGCCGTTGAGTTCGAAGCCTTCGTAGCCGATCTCCTTGCCTTCGCCGAGGGCGGTGCTCAGCGGCGTCTCGCCACCGAGGGACGGCAGGTCGTCGTTGCTCCAGGAGATCGGGTTGATGCCAATTCGGATAGCGGGCATGGCTGCACCTTTTATTGTTTTCTGAATTTCCGTTGAATCTGAGGCCGCCTTCGCGGGCAAGCCTCGCTCCTACGGGAAGCTACGGTGATCTGTAGGAGCGAGGCTTGCCCGCGAACAACGATAACGCGGTGTCGCGTCAAGCGCGGGCGGTGCGCCAGGCATCGATCAATTCGACAAACGTGCCCTGCACCTGTCGAATCAGCGCCTCGTCGTCGATTTCCCCGGCCAGCCACGCACGGCTTGGCTCCTGGAAAATAGTTCGCCCCACGGCGAACCCTCGGCATGTCCGGCTCTGGCTCGCCTGTTGAAACCCTTCGGCCAATGTCGCCGCCGGGGCATTCAAGCCCAGCAACACCACGCCTCGGCAGTACGGATCGCGCTCCTGGATCAGCTCGTCGAGTTGCTTCCATTCCTCGGCGCTCTGGGCTTCGATCTTCCACCACGCCGGGTAGATGCCCAGGTTGTAGAGGCGCTTGAGCGCGCGATACAACACGTCCGGGTGCGTCGAGGGATGATCCTTGGGCGGGATGATTTCCAGCAGCAGTTCATGACCGCTGACTTGCGACGCCTGGTACAAACCCTTGATCTGCGCTTCCTGCTCCAGACGTAGCATTGGCTCGTCGTCCGGGTGAAATTGCACCAGGCATTTGATGATTTGCTCTTGTGGCCAGGCAATCAGGTTGCTGCCGATCGAACGCCCGTGTTCGAAGGCCAGTGGACGGGAGTTTTGTATCTCGACCGGCCGCGCCACCCACCAGCCACGACCGGTGGCCGCGTTCAGCGAGTCCTGGCCGAAACGCTGGTCCGCCAGCAGCCCGACATCGGCCTCGATGCCCTGCTCGCGCAAATCGCGTTCGACCCGCTCCACGGCTTTGATAAAGAGCTGTTTGAGTTCGCTGATGACGCCGAGGTCGCGACCGCCCTTTTGCGCCAGTTCCACCAGTTGCCAGCGATGGTCGAAGGCAAAGATGAACAGTTGCTTCCACGGCTTACGCGACACACTGACCTGATGCAGGCGTTGCAACGTGGCGTCCTGATCCGGCCGGGTAATCGGCACCGGACTGTTGAACAGGTAATCGAGCTCGGCACGGGTCGGCATCGCCGGGGCGCAGGCATGGCGTGACACCACCAGGCCACCGCAGGCATTGGCCATCCGGCAGCAATGCTCGTCGCTGGCATCCTCCAGCCAACCGCTGAGGAAGCCGGCCATAAAGGCATCGCCGGCCCCCAGTACGTTCAACACTTCGACCCGCACGCCGGGATAAATCGCGCCATCTTCCAGACGCTCCGGGATCACCCCGTGAATCACCGTGCAGCCTTGCGGGCCGAGCTTAACCACCAGGGTCGCGTCGCTCAATCGACGGACGTTGCGCAGCGCGGTGAGCAAGTCCTCGGAACCACCGGCAATCAGAAACTCTTCTTCGGTGCCGACAATAAGATCGAAACGCGGGAGGATTTTCTGCACATGCTGACTGACGTTCTGGTCGGCAATGAAGCGGGTTTCGCCATCGGCCTTGCCGGCAAGCCCCCACAGGACCGGGCGGTAGTCGATGTCCAGAACCCGTTTGACGTTGTGTTTTTCGGCATAGTCCAGCGCCTGGATGCTCGCCTTGTAGACGCCGTCGGTGGAGAAATGCGTGCCGGTGATCAGCAAGGCTTTGCTGGAGGCGATAAAGGCTTCGCTGATGTCTTCGGCCCGTAGCGCCATGTCGGCGCAGTTTTCGCGATAGAACACCAAAGGAAAGGTCTCGCGGTCCTTGAGGCCGAGCAACACCATCGCCGTCAGGTGCTCCGGATCAACGTTGATACCACTGGTGTCGCAGCCTTCGCGGGCCAGGGATTCGACCAGGAAACGCCCCATGTGGTCGTCCCCTACCCGGCTCAGCATCGCCGACTTGAGCCCCAACCGGGCGGTGCCGAAAGCGATGTTGGCGGACGATCCACCGAGGTACTTGGCGAAGCTGCTCACATCCTCCAACCGCGCCCCGACTTGCTGCGCATAGAGGTCGACACCCAGTCGCCCCAGGCAAATCAGATCCAATTGGCGTCCACTGGCAAAACGAGTCTGGCCCATGCTGGCTCCTGTTATTTTTATCAGCCTGTGTTCAGGACGATGACCGTGCCGAACACTCTTGGTGGATGCAGACTAAAACGACCGGGACCGAATAATCAATAATTATTCCAAATAATTTTTACGTGGAATATTTTTTCCAATAAGCTTCATTACAAGCACTCCAGACGCGGTGCATCGTTTCAGCAAGCCTCACACTACCGCAAGCTCATGATTTTGTTCGGGCCTACCCTGTAGACTGCGCACAGCCAACCTATTGTCCTGGGACGCGGTGAAACATCGTCGCTATAAGAACAAGCCAAGAACAAGCCAGAAGGATTCCTTATGTCCCGCACCGATCAGCCGGATACGACCGAGAGCACGCCCGAGAGCGATCTTGTCAGCCCCCCGATCAATGCCGAGCGTCTGCTGCAGCTGATCACCAATGAATACGAAAGCCTGCCGCGCCAGCTCAAACGCATTGCCAGTTACATGAGCCAGCAGAGCGACCGGATCATGGTCGACCGCATCAGCGACATCGCTCGCGAGTGCGAAGTGCACCCGTCGGCCATCGTGCGGTTTTCCCAGCGTTTCGGCTTCAGCGGTTTCAGCGAAATGCAGGCGCTGTTCCGCGAGGCGTATACCCACAAAACCACGCCGGTACAGAACTACCAGCAGCGCATTCGCAGCATGATCGCCAACAAGTCGCAGAAAGCCAGCGGCGGCGACCTGGCGCGCGAGTGCATCGACGCGACCCTGTCGGGCATCGAGCGACTGGGGCTGGAACTCGATGACCAGGCCTTCGACAAGGCCGTGGACCTGGTGGTCAACGCCGACAACATCTACGTGGTCGGCGTGCGTCGTTCGTTCGCGGTAGCCGATTACCTGGTCTACAACCTGCAACACACCAACAAGCGCATTCATTTGGTGTCTGGGCTCGGCGGCAGCTACCGCGAGCAGATGCGCAGCGTGCGCGCCAATGACCTGGTGATCGCCATCAGCTTCACGCCATACGGCAAGGAAACCCAGCACTGCCTGCGCATCGCCCAGCATCATCAGGCGAAAACCCTGATCATCACCGACAGCAATCTCTCGCCCCTGGCCAAGCGCGCCAACACCCTGCTGCTGGTCAACGAAGGCAGTTCGTTTGCGTTCCGTTCATTGAGTGCGACCCTGTGCCTGTGCCAGGCGCTGTTTATCGCCGTGGCCTATCGACTGGAGTTGAAGGTCGATGAGATTCACGAACAGGTCGGGTTCGACGACTGACCCGGACACAGGTGTTACGGTTCCGCATACGGCGACTCAGCGATCAGATGTAAATATTTATTCTAAAAATTGAAACAAGAGAATATTTATTCTATAAATTGGATCTCTGAAAACAAGAATCCAAAGGATCCTGTCATGCGCGAACTCGGAATCGGACTTATCGGCACGGGTTTCATGGGCCGTGCCCATGCACTGGCCTTTCGCAACGTCAGTGCGGCATTCGAACTGCCCTTCACGCTTCGCCTCGCCGCCCTGGCCGACGCCGATCCCGTTCGTGCGCAAGCATGCGCCACTGCCTGGGGCTTTGAGCAGGCCCATGGCGACTGGCAGCAATTGATCGATGACCCCAAGGTCAACCTGATCGCCATCACCACCCCCAACCATCTGCACTACCCGATGGCCATGACCGCTCTTGCCGCCGGCAAGCCGGTGTACTGCGAAAAACCGCTGGCGGTGAACCTTGAACAGGCGAATGCCATGCACGTGGCGGCCAAGGATGCCGGCGTGGTCACCCGTGTCGGCTACAACTACCAGCACAACCCGATCATTGGCCTGGCACGTGAGTTGATTCTGAGCGGCGAACTCGGCGAGATCATTAGTTTTCAAGGCGAATTCAGCGAAGATTTCATGGCCGATCCAGCGTCCCCCTGGTCGTGGCGCTGTGAGGCCGGGCATGCCGGCGGGGCATTGGCGGATCTGGGCAGTCACTTGCTCGCCATGGCGCGCCATCTGCTGGGTAATGTCGAAGCGGTGTGCGCCGACTCCCAGACCGTGCACCGCCAGCGCCCGGTCACGGCCGGTAGCCAGGATCAACGCAGCATTGCTGTTGACGATCACGCCCATGCCTTGCTGCGCTTCACCAGCGGCGCTCGTGGCACCTTCAGCAGCAGTTGGCTCAAGCACGGCTACAAGAATCATCTGAGCTTCGAGATCAGCGGTACCCGAGGCACCCTGGCGTTCGATCAGGAACGCTTGAATGAGTTACGCCTGTGCCGCGCCGGCCAGGACGGTTTCCAGCGTTTACTCGCCGGACCGGACTTGCCCGGTTACGCAGCGTTCAGTCCAGCGCCGGGGCATCAGTTGGGCTACAACGAGTTGAAGACGCTGGAAGTGCATGAGCTGATCATGGCCTTGGCCGGCCACGGACAAGCCGGCACCGATTTCGAGCAAGCCTTTGAAGTGGAGCGACTGGCGACGGCAATTCGATTGGCGGCGCGGGAACAGCGCTGGGTCAATATCAGCGAGGTCTGATCGCAATAGGCGTTGAAGAACGCCAATTCCTGTGGGAGCGAGCCTGTTCGCTCCCACAATTGCTCTGCGTGCTGCGGGCGTTTTGCGAGCGGCGCAGACAATCACCCGCGCTAAACTCCGACATCATCAAACTTTCCCCGCCAATCGCTCCGGCCACCTTCACGCCAGCATCAAGCCCCCCGGATGATCAGGACGGCTGCCCAATCCTGTCAGCGTGGATAATCCTGCGACTCATGGGCTTTCACCGAACCACGAGGCACTATTCCTCGTGGACCTCAGACTCATTACTGGCCAACGAACGTCCCTCACATGATCAACGAGAACAAAGGCATACAGTCCGTCGAGCGCGCGATGATGATCCTTGAAACCATCGCAGCGGCGGAGGGCGAAATCCGCTTGGTGGACCTTGCGGCGCAATCCGGACTGCACAAGAGCACCTTGCACGGCCTGCTCAATACACTGGCCACCATGGGCTACATTGCCCGCCGTGGCACCCACTATGCGTTGGGTTTGCGCCTGCGCGAAATCGCTCAACCGTTGAACGACGCCGATGCGTTGCTGCGCGAAGCCTTTGCCCCTGCGCTACGCTCGCTGGCCGAACGCAGTGGCGAAACCTGTTTCCTCGCAGCGCCCTGTGGCACCCGCGAATACCTCTACATGGATGCCCTGGAAGGCAGCGGCAACTTGCGCGTTGCAAGCCCGCGAGGGCGTCGCGCCGGGCTGACCACCTCGGCCATCGGTAAAATATTCCTGGCCTTTGACGAGGACCTGCGTCGCAGTCTGCGTCGAGCGGACTTGCTACCTGCGGAACTGGAAATCGAGTTGGCCGGTATCGTCACCCTTGGCTATGCGTTAGACCTTGAAGAAGCCGAGCCGGGGCTTAACTGCGTCGCCCTGCCCCTGCGTTTGCAAGGTCGCGTGGTGGCGGCGCTCGGTGTTGCCGCGCCCGCCTCACGCCTGCCCAAGACAGCGTTGTGCACGTTGGCGAACCACGCCATGCGCGAAATGTTCGACATGCTCAAACTTTAGCCGCCAATCGCCTGGGGCATATTCCCTTGAAAAGCAATCGTCGGGATCATCGCGGTCCTGTCGTTTTATTCAATGGAGTCCCGAATGTTTGAGCAATTGTCCCAGCAGGTCATTAACCGTGCACAAGCGCAGGCACGTGATCAGGGTTTCGCCGTCTGCATCAGCGTGGTCGACGATGCCGGACTTCTGCGCCATTTCGTGCGCATGGATGACGCTGTGCCAGGCGCCATCGATGTTTCGCTGAAGAAAGCACGCACGGCTGCGTTGTTTCGCACCGACAGCGCCGAACTGGGTATGGAAGCGCAACCGGGCGGAGCCATTTACTCGCTGGAGGCTACCAACGGCGGCCTGATCAGCTTTGGCGGTGGCGTGGTGCTGCGTGATGAACACGGCAAGGTCATCGGCGCCGTTGGCGTTGCCGGGGCGACCGTCGAGGCGGATCAGGTGATTGCCCTGCAGGCAGCGGGTCGCCCATGAATCCGACCACGCAACGTATTCACCCTGGCGTGGTGGCGCTGGCGGTGACCGCTTTCGCTATCGGAATGGCCGAGTTCATTGTCGTCGGCATTCTCCCGGCTATCGCCTCTGACCTCGACATCCCACTGGCGCGCGCGGGAAGCCTGGTCGGGCTGTACGCGTTGGCGCTGGCACTGGGCACGCCGCTAACCGTTCTGGCACTGGCGCGCCTGCCGCGCAAACCGGTGCTGCTGGCATTGATTGCGTTGTTTCTGGGCGGGAATCTGCTGGCAGCGCTCTCCACCGATTACCTTTGGTTACTGGCAGGACGCATCATCACCGCGCTTGCTCATGGCAGTTTTTTTGCCATCGGTGCCACCGTCGCCGCCAGCCTGGCGCCAAAGGGACAGGCAAGCAAAGCCATTGCCGTGATGTTCGCCGGCCTGACGCTGGCGATGGTCATCGGTGTGCCGATTGGCAGCATCCTGGGTAACGCGATGGGGTGGCGGCTGCCGTTTTATGCGGTCGCGCTGCTGGCTGCCCTGGCCTTGATAGCCAGTGCGCGGTGGTTGCCGAACGTGCCGACGCCACCGTCGGGCAAAGCTCTCACTCAGCTGGCGGCACTCAGGCACCCGGCCATTCTGGCGATGATGGCCGTGACCGTGTTGGGTTTCGGTTCAAGCTTTGCCGCCTTCACCTTTATCACCCCGATCCTCACCGACATCAGCGGCTTTTCCACCGCGACCGCCAGTTTGTTGTTGGTCGTATTCGGTGTTGCGACCCTGGTCGGCAATCTGGTCGGGGGCCGACTCGCGGCCTCGATGGGCTGGCAATCGGCGCTGCGAATGATCTTTGTGCTACTGACACTCGTGCTGGCGGCGGTCGCACTGCTGTTGCCCTATCAACTGCCGATGGTAGTGATGCTGTTTTTCTGGGGCGCGCTGGCCTTCGGTCTCTCTCCCGCCGCCCAGGCCGGCATGCTGGCCACCGCCGAACGCTATACCCCGCACGCCGTGGCGTTCGCTTCGGCGCTGAACATTTCGGCCTTCAACCTGGGTATCGCCTTGGGCGAAACCAGCGGCAGTGCCCTGGTCGCCAATGGGCAAATGGCTCTCACGCCCTGGGCCGGTGTCGTGACCGTGATCCTTGCGCAGTTGCCGCTGATCTGGCTGCTGTCGCTCAACCGAAAAGACTCGATTGAGCACCGGGTCGAGATTTGCAACCCCTGAGCAGCCCCCAATGTTGATCAATCACATGGGAGCGGCGATGAGCAATATCGCCGTCCCGTGTGCAGCGGTGGCGGCGATCACGCCGTAGCGCATGCGGACGAAAGCACAGACCACCCCCTCCAGCAACGTGAACAGTAGAATCGGCCAGCCAATCCGGGTGACGCTCAGTGCCAGAAACGAATGGCTGGCCGAGAACGCGACAGCGCTGATCAAGGCGGCTCGTATCGCAGAGGTGTGGTGTTCGAGGTGACCTTGCAGGAACCCGCGAAACAGCACTTCTTCCAACGCATTCCCGCCGTAGGCCAGCACGACCATGCCCATCAACCAAGGCCAGTATCCGGCTATTTCGCCTACACCGATGCCTTGATAGAGCCGCAGCGGAACGCCGAGCGCACACCCGGCAGCAACACCCAGCGCTAGCCCTGCAGCCAGATTGCCCTGCTTCCAGACGACGAGTTGCCAAAGCTGTGGGGCGATCCTTGCCAGCGCGGCGACGATCGCCAACGACAGTGCACCCAGCACGGCCAGGACAAACGGATTCGCAACAAAGCCGATCTGCACATCGCCACTCAGGGACCATAAACGCAGCGGTGTCATCACATCGCGCAGCAGGACGAAGGTCAGCAGCAGGATCGCAATACGCAAACCGGGTTGCGTCTTCGGCGTCAACCAGAACCAGAGAGCACAGAGGCTAAAACCGGGCAGCAGATAAGTGCCGTAATCGATCAGTAGCGAAAGTCCCTCTTCAATCATGTGTCTGTCCGTTGGCGTCGAGGCGAGTGCCGGGTTATAGCATCCACTTCAGAAGAATGTGAGTGGCAATCCAGGGAGACGCCGCGGCCACGCCCAATCCGAACACCAGGAAAGCGGACAGATAAACCGCAAAAAACCGAATCAGCGCCCGCCTCGACATCACCCGCCTCCAGAAACATTGAAATGCTCAAACCGGCTTAATGGCTTGGACGTGCGGCCATTTGCACAGTTCAATGTTCCGCGCAGCCGTGCAAATAGCAGAAGCACCGATCAAACAGCGATTGGAGACGGTGTCGGGGGTAGATATTCAACTGAAGGGCGACGTGGCGGGTTTTGCGATTGATCGGCGGATCAGCGGGGCTTGCGCGAGTGATGTGCTGAAATCGCTGTGTGACAACTATCGGGACAAGCTTGTGTGCCGCAATGAACCGGGGCGAACCCTCATCGAACGTAAACCCTGAAAATTACTGCGCAAAACAATGTGGGAGCTAGCCTGCTGGCGATGGCGGACTGTCAATCAACAGTGATGTTGAATGTTCAGCCGCCATCGCCAGCAGGCTAGCTCCCACAGGGATTGCTGTTAACCCGACAACCGGGTCAACAGCACTTGGGCCCGGCCTTGCTTCCGTAACGCGCTTCCTGGCGTTCCCGGAAGAACACCTCGTAACTCATCACCGGTTTGTCCGGATGTTTGGTCTGCATATGCTCGACGTAAGTATCGTAGTCGGGCATGCCGACCATCAGGCGCGCGGCCTGACCGAGGTATTTACCGAGGCGACTCAGGTCATTGAACATGCTGCACTCCTCGATCACGCATTCGGCAGGGCCTGGAATGGCGCTTCTTTATCCGTGCGCTCCTTGGTTCCCCACGCGGCAATGCCGACCTTGAGGGCAAAGAACAGGATGCTGAACACCACCAACAGGAACAGCGCGGTCAACGTCGCGTTGGTGTAGGCGTTGTAGATCACGTGCTGCATCTGCTCGATGCTCTTGGCCGGCGCGAGTACCTGGCCGTTGGCCAAGGCATCGCTGTACTTCTTGGCCAGCGCGAGGAAGCCGATCGCCGGGTTGGCGTCGAACAGCTTGATGAAACCGGCGGTGGTGGTGCAGATCAGCAGCCAGACCGCAGGCAGCATGGTCACCCAGACGTAGCGCTGGCGCTTCATTTTGATCAGCACAACCGTCGCCAACATCAGCGCGATACCGGCCAGCATCTGGTTGGAGATGCCGAACAGCGGCCACAAGGTGTTGATGCCACCCAGCGGATCGATCACGCCTTGGTAGAGCAAGTAACCCCACATCGCCACACAACCGGCGGTGGCGATCAGGTTGGCGGTCCAGGATTCGGTGCGTTTCAGCGCCGGCACGAAGGAGCCGAGCAAGTCCTGGAGCATGAAGCGACCGGCACGGGTACCGGCATCGACTGCGGTCAGGATGAACAGCGCTTCAAACAGGATCGCAAAGTGGTACCAGAACGCCATGGTGTTTTCACCCGGCAGGACGTGGTGCAGGATCTGCGCGATACCGACCGCCAGGGTCGGTGCACCGCCGGCACGGGCCAGGATGGTGGTTTCACCGATGTCCTTGGCCACTGCTTGCAGCGCTTCCGGGGTAATTGCAAAGCCCCAGCTGCTGACGGTCTGCGCAACCGAAACAGCATCCGCGCCGACAATCGCCGCTGGGCTGTTCATGGCGAAATACACGCCCGGATCGATCACCGATGCCGCAACCATGGCCATGATGGCGACGAAGGATTCCATCAGCATGCCGCCGTAACCGATGTAGCGGGCATGACCTTCACTGGCGAGCAGCTTCGGCGTGGTGCCGGAAGCGATCAGCGAGTGGAAACCCGATACCGCGCCACAGGCAATGGTGATGAACAGGAACGGGAACATACCGCCCTTCCACACCGGACCGGTCCCATCGATGAACTGGGTCAGTGCCGGCATTCTCAGCTCGGGCATGGTGATCAGAATGCCGATCGCCAATGCCACAATGGTGCCGATTTTCAGGAACGTGGAGAGGTAGTCACGCGGTGCCAGAATCAGCCACACCGGCAGTACCGCGGCAACGAAACCGTAGCCGATCAGCATCCAGGTGATTTGAATGCCGGTGAAGGTGAACGCCTTGGCCCAGACCGGGTCAGCGGCAATCTGCCCGCCCAGCCAGATCGAGCCCAGCAGCAGGAACACGCCGATGATCGAGATTTCACCGATGCGGCCCGGACGGATGTAGCGCATGTAGATGCCCATGAACATCGCGATCGGGATGGTCGCCATCACGGTGAACATGCCCCAAGGGCTTTCGGCCAGGGCTTTGACCACGATCAGCGCCAGCACCGCGAGGATGATGATCATGATCAGGAAGCAGCCGAACAGCGCGATGGTGCCGGGGATGCGGCCCATTTCTTCGCGGACCATATCGCCCAGGGAGCGACCGTTGCGGCGAGTGGACATGAACAGGACCATGAAGTCCTGAACCGCACCGGCCAGCACCACGCCGGCGATCAGCCAAAGCGTGCCGGGCAGATAGCCCATCTGCGCCGCCAACACCGGACCGACCAGCGGACCTGCGCCGGCAATGGCTGCGAAGTGGTGACCGAAGAGTACGTGTTTGTTGGTCGGAACGTAGTCCAGACCATCGTTATTGAGTACGGCGGGAGTGGCTCGATTGGGGTCCAGTTGCATCACCTTGTTGGCGATGAACAGGCTGTAGTAGCGGTATGCGACGAGGTAGATGGCGACGGCTGCGACTACGATCCAGAGGGCGTTGATCGCTTCGCCGCGGCGCAGGGCCACGACACTTAGCGCAAACGCTCCCAGAACAGCCACGGCAAACCAGGCGAGGTGTTTAGCCAGACGGGGCATAGCGTGTCTCCTGCCGACAGCTTGTGACTGCGGCGGTAATTTTTATAATTGTGTCCGCTGTGCGGAGCTGGCCCAATATCCGCGCATGCCGTCTACAAATAAATCCGCGTTACTACGTACGCGCTCTCTACGTAGTTCTACGTAGACGCGCAAAACCTGTAGGAGCCGGCTTGCTGGCGATCCAGGCGACGCGGTGTATCAGTCACGCCGCCATCGCCAGCAAGCCGGCTCCTACAATTCGGCGTTGTCCGGTCATTCCGTCCAGCAGCGCTACTGGACGTGCGCATCTTTGGCATATGATGCCGGCCTTCGCCTTCCCCCGATCCGGACAGGAGCCCAGATGCAGCTCAAACACAAAATCGTCGCGCTCGGGATTCTGCCGCTGGTGTTGGCGATCGCTGTCATCTGCGGGCTGGTGATTTCCCTGAACCGCCAGGTGGGTGATCAACAGGCGCAATTGATCGAAGACAGCATCCTGGCGAGCAAACGCGCCGAACTGAAAAACTACGTGGAAATGGCGCAAAGCCTGATCGCGCCGCTGTACGACGACGGCCACGGAGACGAACACGCCCAGCAACGCGTGCTGGAAGAACTGCGCAAACTCAGCTTTGGCATCAATGGCTACTTCTTCGTGTACGACCGCGAAGGTCGCAGCCTGATGCACGCGCGACAGTCGGAACTGGTCGGCCAATACCTGTGGGACATGAAGGACCCGCACGGCCTGCCGGTGATACAGGCATTGCTCAAAAGTGCGCAATCGGGCGAAGGCTTTCAACGCTACGCCTGGAACAAGCCGTCTTCCGGCCAGGTCACCGACAAGCTCGCCTATGTGGTGATGCTGGATCGCTGGGGCTGGATGCTCGGCACCGGCATTTACCTTGAGGACGTCGAACGCGCGACCCAACAGGCGCGTGACGAAGTGGCCCAGGGCATCCGCAAAACCATGCTGGCGATTGCCGCCGTGGCCCTCGTGGCGGTGCTGTTTGTCTTTGCCAGCGGCATGACGCTGAACGTGAGCGAGCACCGTCTGGCCGACAAAAAACTGCAACGCCTGACCCAGCGAATCGTCAGTTTGCAGGAGGAAGAACGCTCGCGGGTTTCCCGTGAACTGCACGACGGCATCAGTCAGGTGCTCGTCTCCATCAAGTTCCAGTTCGAACTCGCCAGCCATGTGCTGGAGAATGGACAAGACAAAGGGTTGAGCATTTTAAGAGAGGCCACGGAACGTCTCGGCGAAGCGATTGGCGAGGTGCGCAGCCTCTCCCACGACCTGCGCTCATCCTTGCTCGACACCCTGGGGCTGTCGGCGGCCATCGGTCAACTTGCCGAGGAATTCGAGCAACGCAGCGGCCTCACAGTGACCTATAACGACAACGAATTCGACTGCCATCTGGTCGATGGCGCGGCGGTTTCGTTGTTTCGCATTGTGCAGGAAGGCCTGACCAACATTGAACGCCATGCACAGGCAAAAAACGTTTCCATCAACCTGCACGGTTCTGAAGAGTCCATCCGGCTGACGGTGATCGATGACGGTATCGGCTTCAACGTCGCCCAGGTCGAACGTGGCCATGCCGGCATCGGCCTGCGTAATATCCGTGAGCGTGTCGAGCACTTTGGCGGCCGGTTCGAGCTGATCTCGGTGCCGGGAAGAAGTGAGCTGGACGTGCTGCTGCCCATGAAAATGCCCGGCGCAAAACGCTGATCAGACAACAAGAGTGAATGCCCGTGATAAACCTGCCCTCCCCGATCCGCGTCGCCCTGGTCGACGATCACTCCCTGGTTCGCGACGGGATCAAGGCGCTGCTGTCCGTCATGGCCCCGCTGGAAGTGGTGGGTGAAGCCGAGAATGGCGCGGACGCCATCGAGATGGTCGGACGCTGCCAGCCTGACCTGTTGCTGGTCGACATCAGCCTCAAGGACATGAACGGGCTGGAGCTGACCCGGTTGCTGCGCAGCCAGTACCCGTCGCTCAAAGTGCTGGTGCTGAGCATGTACGACAATTATGAATACGTGAGCGAGTCCGTGCGTTCGGGTGCCAGCGGTTATGTGCTGAAGAACGCGCCGTCACGGGAAATCATCGCCGCCATCGAAGCCATTGCCAGCGGCGGCACGTTCTACAGCGCGGAAATTGCCCAGCGGCTCATTGCTGATAAAAGTACCGACAACGAGCTGACGCCGCGTGAAAGCCAGGTGTTGTACAAAATGGCACAGGGGATGAACAACAAGGAAATGGCCCGCGACCTCGACATCAGCGTGCGCACGGTTGAAACCCATCGCCTGAGCATCCGCCGCAAACTCAACATCGACAAACCGGCGGCGCTGGTCAAATACGCCATCGACCACGGGATCATTTCCCCATAAACCTGCCGAACACTACCCCCTGTAGGAGCCGGCTTGCCGGCGATGGCGTCCTCAAGATCGCCATCGCCAGCAAGCTGGCTCCTACAGGGGGGGGTGTCGTTGCCGATTTTTTTCTGAGCCACCGGAGACACCCGTGCCACCGTTGACCACTCGCGAAATTTACCAGCTATTGCGCGACGCCGCCCTGGAGGTTCGTCCCCTGCGGCTGATAGGCGAACCTTCCGCATCCGGCCTGGTGCAAGTCGACATCGAGGGTTGGCAACTGACCCTCGACATCGACGATAACCACTTGCGCCACTGCCAACGCTGCCAGAGCCCGGACGGCCGCGAGGGCCTGTTCGACAATTGGCAACGTTACGGCACCGACCCGGTCAGTCTGCTCAGCACCTGGGAACTGGCGCAGATAGAACGCCTGCTGACCGAGTTCAAAAACGCGGTTTGACCGCCTTCCAGTCCGGTTTGTAACGCTGCATCTGTTTCACGTCATCGCGCTGGCGGATGCCACAGGTCAGGTATTGGTCATGCAGCTTGCCCAGTTGATCGTGATCCAGCTCAAGACCCAACCCCGGGGCGCGAGTGATTTTCACGCAGCCATCGACGATCGGCAGCTTGCCGCCCTTGATCACTTCTTCATCCGGCTCCTGCCACGGGTAATGCGTGTCGCAGGCGTAATCCAGATTGGGCACCGCGGCCGCAACATGCGCCATCGCCATCAGGCTGATGCCCAGGTGCGAGTTGGAGTGCATCGACACGCCAAGACCAAAGGTGTCGCACATTTTCGCCAGCGCCTGCGTGTCGCGCAGCCCGCCCCAGTAATGGTGATCGGCGAGGACAATCTGCACGCTGTTCAACGCCACGCTACGCCGGAACTCATCGAAATCGGTGACCACCATGTTGGTCGCCAGCGGCAGCCCGGTACGCTTGTGCAACTCGGCCATGCCGTCGAGGCCCGGCGTCGGGTCTTCGTAATATTGCAGGTCATCGCCCAGCAACTCAGCCATGCGAATCGATGTTTCCAATGACCAGTTGCCATTCGGGTCAATGCGCAGCGGGTAACCGGGGAAGGCCTTTTTCAGCGCCTTGATGCACGACACTTCGTGCTCCGGCGGCAGCGTGCCGGCCTTGAGTTTGATGCTCTTGAAACCGTAGGCCTCGATCATCCGCCGAGCCTGGGCAACGATCTGCTCTTCGTTCAGCGCCTCGCCCCAATTGTCCGGTTTGTACGGCGAATCGACATGCTGCGCGTACTTGAAAAACAGGTAGGCGCTGAACGGAATCTCGTCGCGAATCGCCCCGCCCAGCAAGTCCACCAACGGCACGTTCAACGAATGCGCCTGCAAATCCAGGAACGCCACTTCGAACGCCGAATAGGCGTTGCTCACCGCTTTGCTGGCATGGGAGCCCGGTGCCAGTTCCGCGCCGGCAATGCTCGCCGGTTTGTGCGCCGCCACGGTGGCCTGGACGATGCGCCGCAGTTGATTGAGGTCGAACGGATCGAGACCGATCAATTGCGATTGCAGTTGCTGCTGGATCAACAGCGCCGGCGCATCGCCGTAACTTTCACCGAGACCGATGTAGCCATTGTCGCTCTCAATCTCGATGATCGAACGCAGCGCGAACGGCTCGTGAATCCCGCTGGCGTTGAGCAGCGGCGGATCACGGAAAGCGATGGGGGTGACGGTGACTCGTTTGATTTTCAAGAGGCTGCTCCCTTTGGACCTGAGCTCAAGGCTTGATGACTGACTGATTTTTCTGACGCTGCGATGTCGGCAGGTTGGCCGCTCAACACGCGAACGGGATCACCACGCGGGGCGGTGCGGGCAAAGAAGATCACCACCGCCGCCACCAGTGAGGTGGCCGCCAGCCCATAGAGACCGCCCTCGATGGAGCCGGTTTTTTGTTCGAGGAAACCGAACGCCGTCGGGGCGACAAAGCCGCCGAGGTTGCCGATGGAGTTGATCAACGCGATCACCGCCGCGGCGATGCGCGCATCCAGATAGCCTTGCGGAATAGGCCAGAACAACGCCGAGGCGGCCTTGAAACCAATCGCGGCAAAACAGATGGCGACGAAGGCAAAGACCGGCCCGCCAGTGGTGGACATGAACATGCCGAATGCGGCAATCACCAGGGTCAACGCAACCCACGCTTGCTGGTGTTTCCATTTGCTGGCCATGGCGGCGAAGCCGTACATCGCGACGATGGAAATGATCCACGGAATCGAGTTGAACAGACCGACCTGGAAGTCGCCGAGGTTGCCCATTTTCTTGATCATGCTCGGCAACCAGAACGTCGCGCCGTAGATGGTCAGGGCAATGGAAAAGTAGATGAAGCAGAACAGTGCGATCTGCTTGTCGGCGAGCAATTTGAACATCGACGGCTTGACCGTCTGCGTGGCTTCGCGGGCCTGCTGTTCGAGGGCGATGGCGCCCACCAGTGCGTCCTTTTCTTCCTCGCTCAGCCAGTTCGCCTGGCGTGGATGGGACTGCAACCAGAACCAGACAAACCCGCAGAGCACGATCGAGGCGAAACCTTCGATCAGGAACATCCACTGCCAGCCGTGCAGGCTGAAACCGCTGACGTGCAACAGCGCACCGGACACCGGCCCGGAAATCACCGAGGCAATGGCCGAGCCGCTGAGGAAGATCGCCATGGCCTTGCCGCGTTCGGTCGACGGCAACCATTGGGTGAAGTAATAAATGATGCCGGGGAAGAACCCGGCTTCGGCCGCGCCGAGGATGAAGCGCAGCACATAGAAACTGGTTTCGCCGCGCACGAACGCCATGGCCATGGCCGCTGCGCCCCAGGTGAACATGATGCGCGTCAGCCAGGCGCGGGCGCCGTAGCGTTGCAGCAGCAGGTTGGAGGGGACTTCGAAGATTGCGTAACCGATGAAGAACAGCCCGGCACCGAGGCCATAGGCCGCGGCGCCAATGCCGAGGTCGGTTTCCATGTGACTGCGCACGAAGCCGATGTTGACCCGGTCGATGTAGTTGACGATGAACATCACCACGAACAGCGGCAGCACATGGCGCTTCACCTTGGCCGCTGCGCGGGCGAGCACAGTTGGATCGGGCGGACTCTGGAGGGTATTCAAGGGGGCGACTCCCGTTCATTGTTTTTTTAGGGACGCGCCGATCATGGACGCCGACATTGATCCCGTCTAATCTAACTTGGCATTCGATTGATACCTGGATTAGATCAATGTTCGAACTGACCCAACTGCGCTGCTTCACCACGGTGGCCACCGAACTGAACTTCCGGCGCGCCGCCGAACGGTTGAACATGACCCAGCCGCCGCTCAGCCGACAGATTCAGCTGCTGGAACATCACCTGGGCGTCGAGTTGTTCACCCGCACCACCCGCAGCGTCGCCCTGACCGCCGCTGGCCGCGCCTTTTTCATCGAAGCGCAGAACCTGCTTGAACGCGCCCAGCAAGCCGCTGCCACCGCCCGGCGTTTTGCCGAGGGCGATATCGGCACGGTCAACATCAGTTTTGTCGGCAGTGCGGTGTATGAATTCCTGCCCAAGGTCATCGCCGAAGCCCGCCTCAAGCAACCGCACGTGAAAATCGACCTGTCGGAGATGAATACCTACCAGCAGCACGAAGCCCTGCGCGCCCGCCGCATCGACCTGGGGATCGTCCGCGCGCCGTTGCTGGAACCGGGATATGCCACCGAGTGCCTGGTGCGCGAGCCGTTTGTCCTGGCCGTGCCCAGCCATCATCGATTGGCCAGCGCCGAAACCGTGTCGGTCAAAGACCTCGATGCACAACCTTTTCTAATGTACTCCCACGCCGCCTACCCACCGTTCAACGAACTGCTGACCGGTATGCTGCGCTCGGCCCGCGTCGCCCCGGAATACGTGCAGTGGCTGGGTTCGTCGCTGACCATTCTGGCGCTGGTCAACGCCGGCATGGGCCTGGCGCTGGTGCCACGGTGCGCCAGCAGCGTGGTGTTCAAGAACGTGGTGTTTCGCGATATCGACCTGGGGGAAGGCGTGCAGAGCGAGTTGCATCTGATCTGGCGCGAGAACAATGACAACCCGGCGTTTGCCATGTTGCTGGAAGGGATTCGCACGGCTGTTCGTGAAGGCTGGGGGTTGTGAGGGCTGAGCTGATTTCGTCGGTGTTTGTGCTGCCGCCTTCGCGGGCAAGCCTCGCTCCTACGGGTTTGAGTTGAAACACAATTTTGTGAACGACACCAACCCTGTAGGAGCGTGCGATGCGGCGACCCGACTTGCCCGCGAAGGCGTCCGTAAAATCGCCATCGCCGGCAATCCTTGCACCTGAAGATGTAGCGGTGAAGGTACGTCTGTCGGACACACGAAGTCGCCGGTAAATATGCACTCCTGCCCCGTGAACCTTGTTTCAACTCCCCAGTCTTACAGCGGCGCCAATTCCTCCCCTAACCGCTGCCATCTCTTCAGAGCTGTCCCTCCATGCGCCAAACCGCCTACGCCTTGCGCTTGACTTCGCTGTGCCTGTTTACCTTGCTTTCTATTACCACCCGCCCCGCCCACGCCGGCGCGGAACGGCAACTGGTGGAAGCCATCAACGATTACCGCGCCCACCCACAGCGCTGCGAGCGGCGTCCCGCCCAACGCTTGGCACCGCTGGCGCTGAAATCGAATCTGGCCTTGCCGGTCGGCTACGGCGGCGGCTTGCGGGACCGGTTGAAAGCGTCCGGTTATCAGGCAGTGACCGTGCGCAGCCTGCGCGTGGTCGGTGCGCAGGATGCCGAAGAGGCCTTCGACCTGCTGCAGAGCGATTACTGCTCGGCATTGCTGGATAGCCAATACGCCGATATCGGCGTCAGCCGCAGCCGCAGCGAATGGCAAGTGGTACTGGCGCGGCCGGTGCTGGACAGTCAAATGAACGACGCGCGAGCCGTCAGCAAGGCGTTGCTCGCCCAGGTCAACGCCGCGCGGGCGAAACCGCGTCTCTGCGGACGCCAGCGCTTTGCCGCCGCCCGGCCACTGGCCTGGAATGCCAGCCTCGGGGCAGCGGCACAGGGCCACAGCAAGGCAATGGCCTACGGGAATTACTTCGCACACCGCGATCCCGACGGCGATATGCCTGCCGACCGGGCGCGGGCTGCCGGATTCCGTGGCCGCCAAATCGGCGAAAACATCGCCGCAGGCCAAGGCTCACCGAGCAAGGCAATGGCAGGCTGGCTCGCCAGCCCCGGACATTGCGCCAACCTGATGAGCCCGCTGTTCACCCAAGTGGGAGCCGCCTACGCGACGGACGCTCGCAGTGACCAAGGGGTTTACTGGACGATGTTGTTTGGAGCGCCTTGAGGCCGGTCACACCATGGCCAGCGTGATGCATCACGCTGGCCGCCGCACCGCCCTCACCTTCCCGCTGCCACCGCCGCCGCAGAAGAACTGATCGCCGCCATCGGACTCAAGGCCCGACACGCCGACTCCGGTCGGCATCTTGACGCTGTGCAGCACTTCCCCGGTTTTGGCATCCACGCGGCGCAGCTCGCTTTCATCCCCTTCCCACGTTCCATGCCACAGCTGCCCGTCCACCCAAGTCACGCCGGTAACGAAGCGGTTGGACTCGATCGTGCGCAAAATCGCGCCGGTCTCGGGGTCTATCTGGTGGATCTTCCGGTCGCGATAGCGGCCGACCCACAGCGTCCCCTCAGCCCAGGTCAGCCCGGAGTCGTTGCCGCCACCCGGTGCCGGGATGGTGTTGAGCACTTTGCCGGTCTGTGGGTCGATTTTCTGGATGCGGTCGGCGGCGATCTGGAACAGGTGCTGGCCGTCGAAGGCCGTGCCTGCATCGGCGCTGACGTCGATTGAACGCAGGGTCTTGCCGCTGGCCGGGTCGAGGGCGATGAGTTTTTCGCCACTGGCAAACCAGACGCGCTCACCGTCCCAGGTCACGCCATGCACGCTGTCGACACCGGAGAACGGGCCATATTCGCGGAGGATTTCTGCGGTTGAGTGTTTCATCTCGGTTACCTCTTCAGGGGTTCGTGGCGTTCATCCTAGTCACTCGGCAGTGGTGCCGGGAGTAACAAGGTCGTCGCGAAACCCGGTACCGGCGGGGTCATCCAGCGCCGCGCCCGGCCACGTCCGAATGGCTGCACTTTGCCGGCCGCCGCCAGCGCGTCGAGTGTGCGCTGCACCGTGCGCTGGCTGGTGTCGAGCGCCAACGCCAGCGCCGAACTCGACCAGGATTCGCCGTCGGCGAGCAAGGCAAACAGCGCCGCGTGTCGTTCTTCGACCGGTTGCGCCAACACCACTACGTCAGATGAAACCAGCGCCACCAGCGCAAACCCGCGTTGAGTGGCGATGACGCCCGCCAAGGGTTTCAGCGCCGAACGCAAGCGCCCGACTTCGACACGCAAGCGCGCTCGATGGGACTCGTCCGACAGCTTCAGGCGGAACGCCCGGCGGATCAGGGTTTCCCTCGATACGTCCGCCGGCCACGCTTCGGCCAACGCCCGAGCGAGGGTGAACAACACCGGGCGCCTGGCGAGGGAAATCGACATACCAACGCCACGCACGGCATAACGGCAGGCGTCCACCACCAACGCGGTCGACCCGAGCACGGCTTCAACTTCATCCAGCCACAACGGTCGCTCTTCGCCATGGGCGATCAGGCGCGCTGCCGGGGAATTCAGGACGTTAACGGCGTTTTCGACTTCGCCGATAAGCGCCGGGACACCCGCCTCGCGTGCGACATGTTCGGCCCTCGCCAGGGCAAACCGGGCTGTTTGCGATTGCAGGCGGCGGATGGCAATCCCCGCCACCACCAATTCATGGGCGGCGCGCAGCACCGGCGGCAACGTTGCGGGATCCAGCGCGGCCAACAGAACGTCCGCCTCGTCGAGCCGACCGATCAGCACCAATCGCCGAATCTGCAGATACCGCGCGTGAGCGGCGTTCACTCGATCCCCGTGGACCTCAAGCGTCAGGCGTGCCGTTTCGAGCGCCTTCACTGGCCAGCCCAGGTCACGCGAAGCCAGCGCAATTTCGGCCTCGGCCACCACGCAGCGCGCCCGTGCCAACGGCTCTTTCGGCCCGAATGCGCGCGCGGCGCTTTTCACCAGCGCTTTCGCCCGAACCAGATCGCCGAGCTGCGCCATGGCGATGCCGCGCAACGCGAGCGCGGGCGCATCGTCACGCAACGCCACCCGGTCCAGCGCACCAAGCGGATCACCCGCCGCGAGCGCCCGCGCTGCGGCTGTGATCAATGAGTCCATAAGAGTAGCGCCACGGTTGCCGCCCCTGCCGTTCGATAACCCTGGTTAGTCTAGTCACGCGGCAGCTGAGTAAGGGGCGGGATTGTTTGCGTTTGTAAGGGCCTCATCGCCGGCAAGCCGGTCTCACTCCTACATTTTTTGTGCAAGCCCAGCAATTCCTGTGGGAGCGAGCCTGCTCGCGATGAGGCCCCTACAAGCGCCCTGTTTTCAACAAAGACGCCGACTCAAGAACCCCAGAGCGTCCTTGAAAACCTGATGCCATTCGTCACTGGGCTTGCTCGCCAATGGATGCCAAAAAAACGCGAATTCATGACCTCCATCGTCCGCTGCAAAATGACGCCAGGCATCTGGAAGGTTCTGCTCCACGCGACACTCGTGAAACGCCCACGTGTGTCCTGTGATCGTCGAATTCCAGGTGCCCAGGTCCCGTATTACTTCGCCCCTGATACCCGCCTCTTCGAACAACTCCCGGACAGCCGCGGTGCCCGTCAACTCTCCCGGCTCCACGCTTCCCTTGACCAGTTGCAGACCTGCCAGCGGATGCCGGAACGCTAAAATTTCCAGCCGCTCGATGTTGCGTATAACCACGGGGCAAGCCTTGTCTACGCGCATGGGATGCCCGCGGGGCGCGCCTGGGTGAGCAATCTCATATTTAAAAGCGCGACCCGACGACCATCCGGCGATAACCGCTCCTGGATCTCAAACGGTACAAAACCGAGTTGCGGATACAGCAACAGCCCCGCGGTGTTTTCGTTGAAACACGAAATCTGCACTTCATTGGCCTGGTGACGATCAATCGCCAGCCCCACCATCGTTTCCACCAGAAATTTTGCCACGCCTTTCCCCCGGGCCTTGGGGGACACGATCACGTTGCCTATCGTGCACACGCCCTCACGCTCGAACTTGTAAAAGTTCGCAAAACCAATCACGGAACCGTTCTCTTCAACCACCGTTGAGTCAGAACGTTGGGCAATCGATGCCAGTAGCTGGTCGTCCGTCAGCGGGTACTGCGCCTTCGGAAACATGAAAAACAGTTCTTCAGGGGTTTTCGGGAAGTTGCAGATCGCCAGAACATCTTCAGCGCGTACGGGGCGGTGGGTGAGTGGCATGATTTGGCTCCATCCAAGTATCGGGGTGACAGATTACTGATTGCAGGCTCCGGTTTGAAGTGGCTGCATGCGGACAGTTTGCTGACCCTGAAACGTAAAAAAGCCCCGTCCTCTCAGCGTGGACGAGGCTTTTCGGCAGCCGCCGCTCAATCGGCGTTCAGCAGCACCGCGTCGTGCAGCTGCGTTTGCCGTAGCGTGCTTCCTGACGTTCGCGAAAGAATGCTGAATAACTCATGACCGGCTGGTCCGGATGATTCAGCTTCATCTGCGCGACGTAGTTGTCGTAATCCGGAACGCCCACCATCAGGCGCGTGCTCTGGCTGAGGAACCTGGCGGCAAGCTGCAGTTTGCGGAACATGGCAAAAGCCTCTTTGTGGTGTTGGACGACCTCATCAAACCGCACTCATGTATCTGCATTGTGTCCGCGATCGGGGAATTTGTATGTTCAAGTGGCTGAACGAACCCGACAAACCGTCCCCCCGTTCACAGAACCAGCCTGCGGTAATCCGCCAGCACACTGCTCAGATAGGCGTTGAAACGCCCCGCCGCCGCGCCATCGATCACGCGATGATCCCAACTCAGGCTCAACGGCAGCATGTTGCGCGTCACAACCTGCCCGCCCTCCAGCGCGAGTCGCTCCGTACTTTTGCCCACCCCGAGAATCGCGACTTCCGGCGCATTGATGATCGGCGTGAAATACGTCCCGCCAATGCCGCCCAACGACGAGATTGAAAAGCAGCCGCCACTCATCTCGGCAGCGCTCAACTTGCCCGCCCGCGCCTTTTCAGCCAGCGCCGACATTTCCCGGGCAATCGCCAGCACCCCTTTCTGATCGACGTCCTTGATGACGGGGACGACCAACCCTTCGGGTGTATCGGCGGCAAAACCGATGTGGCAATAACCCTTCAACACCAGTTCGTCGCCATTGAGACTGGCATTGAACTCCGGGAATTTTTTCAGCGCGCCCGCACAGGCTTTCATCAACAACGCCAGCAACGTCAACTTGACCCCACTGCCGGCCTTTTCCTTGTTCACCTGCACGCGGAACTGTTCGAGTTGCGTGATATCCGCGTCGTCGTGATTGGTCACGTGGGGAATCATCAGCCAATTGCGATGCAGGTTGGCCCCGCTGATTTTGCGGATGCGCGACAGTGGCCGGGTTTCCACCGGCCCGTACTTGGCAAAATCCACCACCGGCCAGGGCAGCAATCCGCCCAACGGCTGGGCACGGGTTTCAGTGACCGTCAGTGCGCCTTTCACATGGGCCAACACGTCGTCCTTGGTGATGCGGCGACGCAGGCCCGTGCCCTGAATGGCCTTGAGCGAAACACCCAATTCTCGAGAAAACTTGCGAACCGACGGCGATGCCAGCGGCAAGTCCGTTGGCGGATCAAACGCTTCGATGAGCAACCCTGGCGAGGCAATCGGCTGAGGCTCTATGACCGTTGCAACCGGCTCGATGCGCGGTGCCGGCGCCGCCGATAGCCCTTCACTCTCGATAAAGGCAATCGGCGATCCCTCGCTGACTTTGTCATCCAGACTGACCACCAACGATTGCAACACACCCGTGTGCGGCGATGGAATTTCCATGGACGCCTTGTCGGTCTCGACAATGATCAGGGTCTGCCCTTCGACCACCGCATCGCCCGCCTTGACCGGTATTTCGATGACACCGACATCCTTGGCATCGCCGATGTCGGGCATTCGCACTTCATGCACATTCTTCATGACCATTTCCTGAAAATTCGACTCGACCTGAAGCCCGGCTTCAAGCGTCCCAAGGTGCGATGGCGTCAACATCAATCCCGTAGCGCGCAATCGCTTCGGCACACACGCCGGCATCGAGGCGCCCGTCCTGAACCAGTGACGTCAGGGCGCTCAAGACGATCTGATGGCGGTCCACTTCGAAAAACGCGCGCAACCGGCTGCGGGTATCACTGCGGCCGAAACCGTCGGTGCCGAGCACCGTGTAACGCGCCGGCGCGTAGCTGGCGATCAGTTGGGGCAAGGCGCGCACGTAATCGGTGCTGGCAATGATCGGCGCCGCGTCGTTGAGCGATTCCTGAACGTGGCTGCGCCGCGCCGGTTGTCCCGGATGCAGGCGATTCCAGCGCTCCACCTCACGGGCCTCGCGGGCCAGCTCGGTGAAGCTGGTGACGCTCCAGACCTCGCTGTCGATGTTCCAGTCGCTGGCCAGCAACTCGGCCGCCGCGATCACTTCAAGCAGGATCGCGCCGGAACCCAGCAACTGAACGCTGCCGCGTGCGTCCTCGACTTCATGCCGGGCGAACAGGTACATGCCCTTGATAATTGCCTGTTCGACGCCCTCGGGCAGGTTGGGCTGCGGGTAGTTTTCGTTCATCAGCGTGACGTAGTAGAACTCGTCGACCTGACGTTCCAGCATCTGGCGCATGCCGTGATCGAGGATCACCGCGAACTCGCCGGCGAACGCCGGATCGTAGGCCCGACAATTGGGCACCATCGCCGCCATCAGGTGACTGTTGCCGTCCTGGTGCTGCAAACCTTCGCCACCCAGCGTCGTGCGCCCCGCCGTGGCGCCGAGCAGAAACCCGCGCGCCCGCTGGTCCGCCGCCGCCCAGATCAAATCGCCGATGCGCTGGAAGCCGAACATCGAGTAGTAGATGTAGAACGGCAACATCGGCAGGCCATGCACCGAATAGCTGGTCGCGGCGGCTACCCAGGAACTGATCGCACCGGCCTCGCTGATGCCCTCTTCGAGAATCTGCCCGTCGAGGGCTTCGCGATAGCTCAGGATCGAACCGATATCCTCCGGCTCATAACGTTGGCCCACGCTGGAGTAAATCCCGATCTGCTTGAACAGGCTGGCCATGCCGAACGTGCGCGCTTCATCGGCCACGATCGGCACGATGCGCGGCCCCAACTGTTTATCCCGGAGCAAACCGCTGAGCATCCGCACGAAGGCCATGGTGGTGGACATTTCCTTGCCTTCGGCGGCAATGGCAAACCCGGCGTAACTGTTGACGTCGGGCACGGCCAAGGGCGTCGACGTGGTGGGCCGCGACGGCATATAGCCGCCCAATGCCCGGCGACGTTCATGCAGGTAGCGCATTTCGGCGCTGTCGTCGTCGGGTTTGAAGAAGCTCAGCGAGGTCGCCTGTTCATCGGTCAACGGCAAATTGAAACGGTTACGGAAGGCGATCAACGCGTCCTTGTCGAGCTTCTTCTGCTGGTGCACGGTCATTTTGCCCTGCCCGGCATCGCCCATGCCGAAGCCTTTCTTGGTCTGCGCGAGAATCACCGTGGGTTTTCTGCCCTCGCGCATCGCGCTTTGGTAGGCGGCGAAAATCTTCACCACGTCGTGGCCACCGCGTTTGAGGCGGTCGATCTGTTCATCGGTCAGGCCCTGGGCCAGATGAGCCAGTGCTTCGTTCTGGCCAAAGAACTGATCGCGGTTGAAACGTCCGTCCTTGGCGGCGAACGTCTGGAACTGGCCATCGACCGTGGCGGACAGGGCCTTGACCAGCGCGCCGTCGTGATCCCGGGCAAACAGTCCGTCCCAGTCAGAGCCCCAGACCAGTTTGATGACGTTCCAGCCGGCCCCACCGAACAGCGCCTCCAGCTCGTCGATGATGCGACCGTTGCCCCGCACCGGACCGTCCAGACGCTGAAGGTTGCAGTTGACCACCCACACCAGATTATCCAGCCCTTCGCGTGCCGCCAGCGTCAGGGCCGACATGCTTTCCGGCTCATCCATTTCACCGTCGCCGAACACCCCCCAAACGGTGCGCCCGGCGGTGTCTTGCAGGCCACGGTGTTCCAGGTAACGCATGAAACGCGCCTGGTAGATCGAGCTGATCGGACCGATGCCCATCGAGCCGGTCGGGAACTGCCAGAAGTCCGGCATCAACCACGGATGCGGATAACTCGACAGCCCCCGGGCGCCATTGGCGCGTGCGCCGATCTCTTGCCGGTAATGCTGCAAGTCCTTCTCTTCGAGGCGGCCTTCCAGAAAAGCCCGTGCATAAACGCCCGGCGCCGAGTGCGGCTGGTAGAACACCAGATCGCCGCCGCTGGCTTCTGTGCGCGCCCTGAAGAAGTGGTTGAAGCCCACCTCAAACAAATCGGCGGCGCTCGCGTAACTGGCGATGTGGCCGCCGAGTTCCCCGTAGGCCTGGTTGGCTCTCGCCACCATGACCAACGCGTTCCAGCGCATGATCGAGGCCAGGCGTTCTTCGAGCGCCAGATCCCCCGGGAACACGGGCTGCTGCTCAACGCTGATGGTGTTGATGTAGGGTGTGCCGTGACGGGGCCGCCAATTCATCTCGCAGGTGCTGGCCAGCGTCACCAGCATGTCCATGATCTGCCGGGCCTGCCCGGCGCCGCCGTGGGCGATGACCGATAGCAAGGCATCGCGCCATTCAGCGATTTCCTCGGCATCTTCCGTGGTCTGGCCGGGTAACTGGGCATGAAGATCGGACGGGTTCATGGGCATCTCCTGCAAAAGGCTGATTCGTTATCAATGCGCGGTGGAGGGTTTGCTCGGGCCAGGCTTTTGACCTGCTCGACCGCTTCGATGACGGAGCGCTCGGTCCGGGCATCCCGGGCTATCGGGTAAATATTGATTCTGCGCTTGGGCAAATCGCGTAAAAAGCGCTTATCCAGTTCGCCAGCCACCACAAGGCAGTAATCACAGGTGGATGTGTGCGCTTCAAACATTCCAGCGCTCATCGGCGCGACATCGACCTGCATCAGTGCAATGTTTTCAAAGCAACTGAAACTGTGGTGAATCAACTCTAGATGTTCACTGCCCAGTCCAGCAGTGATCACCACAATGCGCGTGCCACTTGAGGGCTCGCGCATCCATTTCCTGGCGTTATTACGACAGTCGGCAGATCGGCTCATAGGCGTTGCCTTTCTTATTGGGTGTGTTTGATTGAGCGGGCGAAAACATCCGCTAAATAACGTAGCGCTCCTGCAGCACGCTTTTCGCCAGACTCCGGGTCGCCAACAAAACGGCTTCCACCTGTCGATCCATCGCTGCATGGGTTGAGGCGACGGTTCCCAGGTCGACGACGCGCAGCGAGTGACCGCAGACGGATCCCAGCCAGGTCAGGCCCGGCACCGTGCCGACTTCGACGTCCAGTAAAAAACTGCTTTTGCACACGCCGCGCAGCAATTGACGGGCATCACACGCTTGCTCGGGGCTGGACCCGACCCGCAACCAGTCGAGCATCAATGCCCTGCATTGCTTGACGGCCAGGTAAGCCACCTGATCCCAGTCGTCGATGGCCACGTGCAGCTGGTCGATCATGTATTTGGGCAATGCGGCACTGGTCACGATGACCACCCCGGCATCCGCCGAGGGTTCCTTGATCCAGACTGCGGATTGCGATATCGCATGCATGGCGCTACTCCTGGCGGTTGAACGTTGTCCCCTTTCCTGTAGGAGCCGGCTTGCCGGCGATGAGGCCCGTGGGTTTTGCATCGATCTCAAGGCCGCCATCGCCAGCAAGCCGGCTCCTACAAGGGTTCGGTGACAGGCACGAAAATGTGAACAACACAATCCACTGTAGGAGCCGGCTTGCCGGCGATGGGGCCCGTGGGTTTTGCAT